>NZ_JBFULZ010000044.1:0-24958 GCF_054049635.1 Cellulomonas sp. P5_C6
CCCTGATCCTGGGCACGCTGACCGGGGTGCGCGTGATGAACGCGAGCCACGACGACAGCGCCCTGATCCTCGGGATGAACCGGCTCCGCGCGGGCTACATCGCTCTCGACCCCGAGGTCGCCGACTACCTCATGACGTCGTGGCAAGAGGATCGCGCCGGCCTGATGCGCACCTACACGATGGGGCTGCCACGCTCGACGTTCAGCCACGTGGCCGGCAGCACGGCCATGTTCGTCAACGTCGTGAACGCCCTCGTCGCGGGCACGCTCGGCGCGCTCGTCGCCGAGGCCGCGGGCGGGAATCCGGCGGTGACCGCCGTGGTGGGCGTGGTCACCGGGCTGGTCTACCTCGTCGTCTGGCTCGAGTACGGCCGCCGCTCGTTCGGGACGGTCGACTAGCGGCCGCGCTCCGTCCCACTACGGGGCCGACGAGGGCATCCGGGCCGACGTCGTCGACCCTGCGGCGACGACCCCGTCTCGCAGGCCGCTCAGCAGGCCGCCGGGGAACAGCTGGATCGGCAGGATCGTGTAGCTGCCGCCCCGTCGGGCCCGCAGGAACACGAACTCGCCGCGGACCGAGACCGCACGGTACGCGAACAGCCTCGTCTCGGCCGTCCCGCCGGGGCCGTCGAGCCACAGCGTGTGCGGACCGAGCGCGGCGCGATAGACGAATCCGACCGGGATCTGCCGCGTCAGCTGCCGGGTGACCGTGACGTGCCGTCTCCACGTGCTCCACACCATGAGCAACGAGAGGAGTCCGGCGACGACGAGGCCGCCGACGACGCTGTCCGCCTCGCCACCGGTGATGACGACGACCAGCACGGACGCCCCGCCGACGATCGCGGCGAGCATGCCGATGCGAGCCGGCGAGACGGTCACCTCACCGAAGTAGGCGGTCGCCATCCGAGCGACGAAGCCCGGGTCCGTCCGGAACCACGTCGTCCCGGTCGGCGGCGCGAGCGCAGCGGCGTCCGGCGTCGCGTCGGCGGGCTCGTCCGCGGCGACCGGTGTCGCGACCCGGATCCGCTCCACCAGCTCGTCGAGGAAGGCCTCAGGGAACAGCTCCCGCGGGTACACGGTGAGGACCTTCGTCTTCCGGTTCTCCAGCGCGACGAGGTGTCGGCGCACGCTCACTCGGCGGTACGTCCCGAGACGGACCGAGGTCCTCCCCAGCGGCCCCTCGGTGACGAGGCTGTCCGGACCGAGGGCCGCGCTGATCCGCGTGCCCGGTGGGAACGACCGGGCGGCGCTCACCCGCCCGTAGACGTAGGCGGCCAGCATGAGCAGGACGAACACCGCGGGGAAGCCGACCACGAGCACGACGAACGGCGCGATGACCAGGGGATCGGCACCGCTGTCGCCGCCGACGACACCCGCCACCACCATCGCGACGAGGACGAGCTCGATCACGATCACGAGGGGCCGGCTGAGCATGCATCGCCACTGCGCGTTGACCACTCGCGGCACGTACCTCGCGTCGGTCGTGCACGTCAGCCAGACGAGGGGTTCGGGTGGCGCAGCGGGTTCCACGGGCCGAGGGTAGGGCCGAGCCGACCGCCCGGTCGGCGCGTCGGCACAGGTTCAGCCGGACGCGCGGGAGTCACGCCGTCGCGGACGAGAGCTACCGGGCCGAGGTAGCCGACCCGACCCTCTGCCTGAGCAGGTCGAGGTTCGCCCCGGGGAAGATCTGCGCGGGGTAGATCCAGTACAGGGGCGTGTCGCGGGCCCGCAGGAACACCAGCTCGTCGCGGACGGAGATCGACCGGTACGCCGCGTAGCTCGTCTCCCCCGTCACGGCCGGGCCCTCGACCCAGACGCCGTCCGGCAGGAGGGCAGCTCGGAAGGTCGACCCCACCGGGACCTGGCCCGCCAGCACGCGGGCGAACCGGTTGCGCTGACGCCGCATCGACCACGCCACCGCGGACGCGCCGAGACCGACGTAGACGAGGCCGGCGACCACACCGCCCGTCCCGCCGCCGGCGACCACGACGCCGGCCACGAACAGCCCGACGGCCATCACCACCTGGACGGTGACGCGCCGGGGCGCGAACGCGACCTCGCTCACGTAGGCCCGCACCACCCGGTCGACGTAGCCGGGACCCGTCGTGTACGTCGCCACGGCACTCGGACGCGGGAGCCCCACCGGTGCCGAGGGCGCCGCCTGCGGAGCCCCGTCGATGCGCCTGCGGAGATCCTCGAGCACGTCGTCCGGGAAGAGCTCGCGCGGATACGCGACGAGGTAGGCGTTGGTGCGGTTCTCCAGCAGCACCACGTGCCGACCCGCGATCACGCGTCGAAAGGCCGCGAGCCGGACCGACGAGGTCCCGCGCGCCCCCTCGGCGACGAGCCGGTCCCCGTCGAGCGCGATCTTGAGCTGCGTGCCCGGCGGGACGCGGCGCCGCGAGCGGACCAACGCGCCGACGTACGCCAGCACCACCCCGCCGACGAGAACCGCCGCGACCACGAACGCGGTGCTGCGGACCTCGGGAGCGACCAGCGCGAGCACCAGCAGCAGCCCGACGAACACCTCCGCCACGACCATCCGCGGGCGGACCAGCAGGCGACGCCACTGCGCGTCGACGGCCCGGCGCACGTACGACGGCCCGGTGGTGCACGTCAGCCAGACGAGCGACTCGGGCGGGGCGGCAGGTTCCACGGCCCGAGGCTAGGGGCGGGCCTGCCGCGTGGGGAGCGGGTGGCGACAGGTTCAGCCGGACGCCACGCCGTCAGGCGCCCCGACGGCCGATCGCGACGACGTGCCGCCGCTCCAGCACCACCGGGTCCCCCGCGTGCAGCCCCCGCAGCTCGACCGGCTCGCTGTGCAGCCGAGCCTCGAGCTCCACCTCCCCGACCTGCTCGAGCACCACCCACATCCGCTCCTCGAGACCCTGCTGCGGCACCACGATCACCTTGACCCGGTCGCCCGCCTGCACGGCTGCCAGGGCCTCGTCGGTGGGGACCCGGAAGGTGTCGGGCGCGGCCGCGTGGCGCTCGGCGGCATCGGCAAGGCTCCAGCCGACCCGGCGACGGAACACGTCAGCCAGCGACCGTCGTCGGCGCCTGCGCGGCGGCGAACCTGGAGTCCGCGAGCACGGCGATCTGCTCAAGGGTCGGTTCCACGCGCCGATCGTAGGTCCGGGCCGTCCCGCCTCTGCGCCCGGTCACTCGGCCAACGCCCGCACCGTGTCGATCGTGTCCGCCTCGGCCGCGGTCTTGTCCTCGCGGTACCGCACCACCCGCGCGAACCGCAGCGCCAGACCGCCCGGGTACCGCGTGGACCGCTGCAGCCCGTCGAACGCGATCTCCACCACCTGCTCCGGGCGCAGCTCGACCACCCAGCCGTCGAGCGGCGAGGTCGCGAGCGCCGTGAACCGTTCGGTCTGCCAGCGCAGCATCTCGTCGGTCATCCCCTTGAACGTCTTGCCGAGCATGACGAACCCGTCCCCGTCGCGGGCGCCGAGGTGGATGTTGGACAGCAGCCCCTTGCGTCGGCCCGACCCCCACTCAACGGCCAGGACGACGAGGTCGAGGGTGTTCCGCGGTTTCACCTTGATCCATCCCGCGCCACGGCGACCGGCCTCGTAGGGCGCGCCGGCGGCCTTGACGACGACGCCCTCCTGGCCGGCGCGGACCACCTCCGCGAAGTAGTCGCGGGCGGCCCCGGGATCGGACGTGACCAGCCGGTCCACCACCGACGACCCGGCGACCGCGTCGAGCGCCTCGAGCCGGCGCAGCAGCGGCGCGTCGAGCAGGTCGACACCGTCGACGTGCAGGCAGTCGAAGAAGAACGGGGTCAGCGTGACCGCCGCGCCGACCTCGGCGTCTCGGGTCGCCGAGCGTGACGCCGTCTCCTGGAACGGACGCGGCCGCCCGTCGGGACCGACCGCCAGCGCTTCACCGTCGAGCACCAGGTCGGTCGAGGGCATCGCCAGGACCGTCGCGACGATCTCCGGCACGCGGGACGTGATGTCGTCGAGGCTCCGCGTGAACACCCGCACCTCCGGTCCCTGCCGGTGCACCTGGATCCGGATGCCGTCGAGCTTCGAGTCCACGACGACCGGTCCGGGCGCGAGGCTTGCCCACGCGCTGTCGACGTCCGGAGCGGACTGCGCCAGCATCGGACGCACGGGCCTGCCGACCACCAGCGCGAACTCGGCGAGTGCCCGTTCCGGGTCCGCCGACGTCAGCGCCGCGACCGCGACCGGCTCGGTGTCGCCCGCGAGCATCGCCGCCCGGCGCACCGCATCGGGCGACACCCCGGCGGCCTCCGCGACGGCATCCAGCAGCAGCGCGTCCAACGACCCCTGGCGCAGCTCGCCGGTGACGAGTCCCCGCAGGAGCCGCTGCTCGTCGGCGGTCGCCGCAGCGAAGAGCCCGGCGGCGGCCGTGGACCGTGCGGTTCCCGAACCGGGCCCGGCCAGCCGGGACATCGCCTCGAACGTGGCGTCGACCCCCTCGACCGTCAGCGTGGGCTCGTCCGCGGGCTCCGGCAGCGACGTCATCGACCGCCAGCCCAGGCCCGTCCGCCGCTGGCGCAGCTGCCCACCGAGGTACCGGGACACGACCGCGACGTCCTCGGGCGGCGTCCTGCGCAGCACGTCGACCAGCAGAGCCCGCTTGGCCAACCGCGACCGGGTGGTCGCGAGGGCCGTGGAGGTCGCGGCGATCTCGGCGAGGCGCATGTCCCGCATCTTGCCGCTCCGCTCCGACACCCGCCCGTAGCCTGCGTCCATGACCAGCTGGCGCGACACCACACCGGCCGACGTCCAGGACGATCTCGACGGCGTCGTGGGGGCCGCGCTGGATGCCGCCCAGGACCTCCTCGCCAAGAACGGGGAGTTCTTTCCCTTCGTCATCACCCTCGACAACGACGGCGCCCTCGCCCTGGCGGCCGGCGATCCCGGGCTGGGCGAGCGGCCCGAGTCACTGGCTGTCCTGGCTCACCTCTACGCCGGAGCGGCGCAGGAGCGTGCGGACCATCGGGCCTTCGGCTTCGTCGCCGACATCCTGTCGGACGGGGCGGACGCCGTCCGCGTCGAGGTCGAGCACCGCGACGGCGGACCCGCCCTCGCTGTTGTCGCCCCGTACGTGCGCAAGGGCCTCATCCGCAAGACCGTCACCTACACGGGCATGGGCCTCGAGCCGGGCGAGCGACGCATCTGGTCCTGACGGCCTACAACAGCCGTTCGCTCACCGGCCGGTTCAGCCCGCGCACGTCGACGCCCGACGCGAGGTCGTCGACGCGAACATCGCTGCACGGCACGAGCCTCCGCAACGGTTGACGCCAGCAGACAGATCTGTCTACTCTTCCCGAGGTATTAGACAGACCGGTCTACCCAACGGAGTCCCTCGTGACCCAGCTCGCCGAACGACCGACCACGATCACCCGCACCCGGACCTGGCGCCTGTCACCGCGGGTGTCCTTCGCCCTCCTGGCCTCGATCGTCCTCGCGTTCCTCGGCGCCTCGAGCGCCCCGACCCCGCTCTACGCGATCTACCAGTCGGAGTGGGGCTTCTCCGCCACGACGACGACCGTCGTCTTCGGCACGTACGCGATCGCGGTGCTGACCTCGCTCCTCGTCCTCGGGCGGTTGTCCGACCATGTCGGCCGCCGGCCCGTGCTGCTCGGCGCGCTCGCGCTGCAGGCCGTCGCGCTGGTGATCTTCACGACGGCGGACGGCGTCCCGATGCTGCTGCTGGCGCGCGTGGTCCAGGGGTTGTCGACCGGCGCGGCCGTCGCGGCGATCGGCGCCGGCATGCTGGACATCGACCGCGTCCGCGGCACCCTGGCCAACGCGGCCGTGCCGGCGATGGGGACCGCCCTCGGTGCGCTCGTCGCCTCGTTCGTCGTCGCCCTGCTGCCCGCACCGACCCACCTGATCTTCCTGGCGCTGCTGGTGGTCCTCGCGCTRCAGTCGGTCGGCGTCCTGCTGATGCCCGAGACGGTGACGCCGGAACCGGGTGCCGTCGCCAGCCTCCGGCCGACCGTCGCGCTCCCCCGCAGCGTCCGTCGACCGGCCGCCGTCGCACTCCCGGTGCTGTTCGCCGTCTGGGCGCTCCCGGGCTTCTACGGCTCGCTCGGCCCCGCGCTGGTCGCGACGCTCGTCGGGTCGAGCTCGGCGATGTTCGCGGGGCTGGGGCTGTTCGTGCTCGCCGGCACCGCGGCCGTCACGGTCGTCGTGCTGCGCGACAAGCCCGCCCGGGACGTGCTGCTCGTCGGCATCGCGACCCTCGTCGTCGGCCTCGCCGTCGTCCTGGTGGCGATCGGCCTGCTGGCACCCGTCCTGTTCTTCGTCGGCACCGCGATCGCGGGCRTCGGCTTCGGCAGCGGGTTCCAGGGGGCGATCCGCCTGGTCGTGCCGCAGACGCTGCCGCACGAGCGGGCCGGCGTGCTGTCGCTGCTGTACGTCGTGTCGTACCTCGGCATGGGGTTGCCGGCCGTGATCGCCGGCATCGCGGTCGTCCACGACGGCGGGCTGCAGGTGACCGCGCAGGGATACGGCGTCGCCGTGATCGCGTTCGCGCTGGTGGCCCTCGCGGGGCTGCTGCGACGTACAGTAGACAGACCTGTCTGAGAGGGAGAGAGCGATGACCAGGACCAGTGCGCGCGAGCGACTTCTGGACGCCGCGAACGAGCTGTTCTACGCCGAGGGCGTGCAGACGGTCGGCATCGACCGCGTCATCGAGCAGGCCGGCGTCGCCAAGGCGTCGCTGTACAACACCTTCGGCAGCAAGGACGAGCTGGTCACGGCGTACCTCGAGTCCCGGCACACCCGCATCGCCACCCGGATCGCGCGCCACGTCGAGGGCTGCACCGACCCGACCGACCGGCTCCTCGCGGTGTTCGAGGCCCTGGACGAGATGGTCCACGAGCCCACGTACCGCGGGTGCGCGTTCGCGGCGGCCAGCACCGAGGCCCGCCCGGACGGCGCAGTCGTCCACGCGGCGGAGGCGTACCGGCGCTGGGTCCGCGAGCTGCTGACGGACCTCGCCTCGAAGGTCGACGGGGTGCCGGATCCCGTCCTCCTGGCGCGGCGCCTGCACCTGCTCTACGACGGCGTCGGCATCTCCGCCCGCATGGACCACGACCGCGAGGCAGCCCAGGCCGCCCGCGCCACGGCGGTCGTGCTGATCGACGCCGCGACGCAGCGCTGACCTGCGCACCTACGCGCCGATGCCCCCGTCGACGTACAGCCAGCGGCCGCCCTCGCGCACGAACCGGCTGGTCTCGTGCAGGCGTCCGCGCTGCCCGATCGCGGAGCCGTCGTCGAGCCGGTAGTGCGCCACGAACTCGACCGTGCCGGCGTCGTCCCAGGGGCCACCGGCGTCCGTCTGCAGCACGTCCAGCCGCCGCCAGACCATGTCCTCGTCCAGGTCGAGCTCGTCGGGACGGGTGCTCGGGTGCCAGGTGGCGAGCAGGTAGTGCACCGCGTTCGTCGCGAATCCCGTGTAGCGCGAGCGCATGAGCGCCTCGGCCGTCGGAGCGATGCGCCCCTCGGCCAGGTAGCGCCCGCAGCAGTCGGCGAACGAGTCCCCGGACCCGCACGGACACCGGTCGTCGTTGTCGTCCATCGGCTTCTCCCGCCCTGTCGTCCGCGTGAACCTAGCAAGAGTTCCGGGGGCTCGCAGGGGCAGCCCGGACCCTCCGCGCCGCGGGTTCCGAGCAGACCGATTCGCTTCGTACGTTCCGGTCCAGCCCATAGTGCCGTACGGTTGTCCCTGTAGTCGCAGTGCATCGCTTGTCATGACGGCCACGGGGAGACCCTGGCAGGACGTTCTCGAGGACCACCTCGGAGACGGACGACGAACACCGTGAATACCGGTCCCGGTCATCCGGGAGTTGTCCATACCGCACGTGAGAGAAGAGAACATCATGCCTGTTGGCACCGTGAAGTGGTTCAACGCCGAGAAGGGCTTCGGCTTCATCGCCCCCGAGGACGGCGGCCCGGACGTGTTCGCGCACTACAGCGCCATCACGACGAGCGGCTACCGCACGCTCGAGGAGAACCAGAAGGTCCAGTTCGAGGTCACGCAGGGCCCCAAGGGCCCGCAGGCGTCGAACATCACGCCCCTCTGAGCTTCTTAGCTCCAGAGCACGAGACCCCGGCCGACTACCGGCCGGGGTCTCGTCGCATCCTCGACCAGGCGCCTCCGCTCCCGCTCATACCGACCGCACTCGCGCCGCGCACTGCACGACCGACAGGACGGACGCCATGAGCTCCCCGACGCTTACCGACACCCCCACGCGACCTCGCGACCGAGCAGTCAGCGACTTCACCGAGCTGACCCGCACCGTCCAGGCCGCCGGCCTGATGAAGCGCCGCCCCGCGCACTACGCCGTGCGGCTCTCCGCCGCCGTGCTCGCCGTGCTGGGCCTGATCGCCACGATCATCCTGGTCGGCGACTCCTGGTGGCAGATCGCGGTCGCCTTCGCCGCCGCCGTGATCCTCACGCAGGTCGCCTTCCTCGGCCACGACGCCGCGCACCGGCAGATCTTCGCCGACGGACGCGCGAACAACTGGACGTCCCTCGTGCTCGCCGACCTCTTCGTCGGCCTGAGCCACGGCTGGTGGCAGCGCAAGCACACGCGCCACCACGCCAACCCGAACAAGATCGACGCCGACCCCGACATCGACCTCGAGGTCCTCTCCTTCACGCCCGAGCAGGCCGCGACGCGCACCTCGAAGCTGTCGATCTGGTTCCTGAACCACCAGGGCTGGTTCTTCTTCCCGCTCCTGCTGCTCGAAGGCGTCGCGCTGCACGTCGCCGCCGTCAAGCGCCTGTCGTCGCGGGAGAAGCTKGACCACCGCGCCGCCGAGATCGTCATGATGTCGATCCGCCTCGTGGGCGGCGCCGCCCTGGTCTTCCTCGTGATGTCCTGGCCGATCGCGCTCGTGTTCCTCGCCGTGCAGATGGGCGTCTTCGGGTTCTACATGGGTGCCTCGTTCGCCCCGAACCACAAGGGCATGCCGCTGATCCCCAAGGACTCGCGCCTCGACTTCCTGCGCCGCCAGGTGCTGACCAGCCGGAACATCGGCGGCGGCAAGTGGGTCGACGTGCTCATGGGCGGGCTCAACCACCAGGTCGAGCACCACCTGTTCCCGTCGATGCCCCGCCCGTCCCTGCGTCGCGCCAAGCCGATCGTCGAGGCGTACTGCCGGGAGCACAACATCCCCTACGTCCAGGTCTCGCTSCCGCGSTCGTACGCGATCATCGTSAAGTACCTGAACACSGTSGGGAAGCCYGACCGCGACCCSTTCAACTGCCCGATGACGGCGCTCTACCGCGTCTGACCCCGGCACAGCGAAAGCCCCCGTCGTCCTTCTCAGGACGGCGGGGGCTTTTGCTGTGCTCAGGTCGTCAGGCTCAGCTGAGCATCGAGATCACCTGCTGCGCCTGGTACCCCAGAGCCGCCCGGGCGGCCGGGGAGACGGTCGAGAACCGCGTCTTCGGCGTGAGCAGCCCGACGTACGCGGCGAGCGACTTCGCCGCGACCTTCTCGTTCCCGCGGTCAGCCGCCTTGTCGGCCACCTCGATCGCCGCGAGCAGCCCCACGACCGCCACGCCCGTGATCGCACCGGACGCGATCTGCGCCTTGGTCGCGTCCCGCAGGGCGTCGATGCTGCCGGGCGCGTAGTACGACGGCACCGGCACCTGCGTGAAGTCCGTGTCCGAGGCCAGGTAGAAGCCCACGTCCGACGGCTGGTTGTAGGTCGTCTGCTGGCGGGCGACCTCGACGCGGTACTGCGGGTCCTGCATGAGCGTGTACATCTTCCGGTGGCTCAGGGCCGTGCTGGTGAACACGCGGATCGCCGACGAGTCCGTCGTGCGGACCAGCAGCTCCTCGCGCGAGTCGCCGAGGATGTCCGCCACCAGCGACGGGTTGCCCTTCGTGCCGTTGTTGGCCCGGGTGCCGGTCGCCGTGAGCTGGCGGCCGCGGGTCCAGTCGTCGATGGTGACGTCCTGGTCGCCCGAACCGTTCACGATCTGCGTCGTGCCGTCCGGCAGCCACTTGATGCTCATGTTGGTCCCGGGGATCGCGCCCGGCGTGAACTGCCCGGTCGCCGTGTAGAGGCCCAGCGAGCCGGAGCCCCCGGGCAGGCTGGCCCAGACCTCGAGCCCGCGCACGTCCGGCAGCACGTCGCCGATCATCGAGCGGCCCGTGTCGGCGCCGGAGTACTTGCCGAACAGGACCTCGCCGGTCTTCGCGTCGCGCAGGGCCATGCCGTACGGCGCACCCGTCGCGCCCTCGTGGCACGTGTAGATCTCCAGGCCCGGGCGGTCCGGGTCGATGTCGGTCACGTGGATCGCGTCGCCGTGGCCCAGGCGGGCCTCGGTCCCGGGTGCCGACGAACCGGCGGGGAGCGTGTCGAACGACGAGTACAGGACGGACCCGTCGTCGTCGATCGTCGCGCCGCCGTAGACGATCTCCTGCTTGCCGTCCCCGTCGACGTCCGCCGCCGACAGCGAGTGGAAGCCCTGCGTGGTGATCTTCCCGTAGACAGGGTCGGTGCCGTCCCGGCCGTGCGGGCTGTCGTTGAACGGGTTGGTCATCGGCACGTGGCCCGAGTCGACGTACCACCGCTCCTTGAGCGCGGTCCCGTCCCAGTCGTAGGCCACGATCGTCGTGCGCGTGTAGTAGCCACGGGCGAAGATCGCCGACGGCGTCGCCCCGTCGAGGTACGCGACGCCGGCCAGGAACCGGTCGACGCGGTTGGCCGGCTCGATGCGGGCCATCGCGTAGTCGCCCCACATCAGACCGTCATCGCCACGGCCCGGCTTGTAGTCGACCGTCTGGAGCTCCTTGCCCGTCGCCCCCTCGAAGACCGTGAGGTACTCCGGCCCGTCGACGATGAACCCCTCGAAGTTCCGCAGCTGGTTGCGGGTGCTGCGGCTGGGCGCGTAGACGTCGACGAAGTAGTTCGCCAGCGCCGTCGCGTCCTCGTGGCTCAGCGGATAGGCGTACTGCTTCGCGATGCCGAGCGCCTCCTCGACCGTCGACGGCCAGTGTCCCGCGACGACCTCCGGGTGGGTGCTCCAGCCCTCGAGCATGCTGACCAGGTGCTCGAAGTAGCCGGTCTTGCTGAGCCGGTAGTCGGTCGTGTCGGTGACGCCGGCGTCGCGGTCGCGCTGGGGCAGGGTGACGTACTCCTGGCCGGTCACCGAGCCGTCCGCGGCGTAGTGCGTGATCGAGGTGCCGGGGGCCGTCTTGATCATAAGCTCGGCCTTGCCGTCGCCGTCGTAGTCGTAGACGGGGAACTGCGTGTAGTGCGCGCCGGCCCTGATGTTCACGCCCAGGTCGATGCGCCAGAGCTGCGTGCCGTCCTGCTCGTACGCGTCGAGGTAGACGTTGCCGGTGTACCCGACCTGGCTCACGTCCTTCGAGTTCGACGGGTCCCACTTGACGATGTACTCGTACTGCCCGTCGCCGTCGACGTCGCCGACCGACATGTCGTTGGCCGAGTACGTGTACGACTCGCCCACGGGCGTGACCCCGTCGGCGGGCTTGTGCAGCGGGATGTCGAGGCTCGGCTGCGCCCACGGCGTCGCGTCGGTGCCGTCGGCCTCGACCCCGTCGACCACCGCCGCGACCCGGTACCGGGAGGTCGCCGTGCCGGCCGGGTCGACGAAGTTCGTCGAGTCGGTGACCGTGCCGAGCTTGGTGCCGTCGCGGTAGACGGCAAAGTCCGGGCCTGTCATGCCCGTCGCGGTGGCGCCGGTGACCTCGCTGGCGAGCAGGCGCCAGGAGAGGAAGACGCCCTCGTCCGTGACGGCCGCGACGAGCCCGCGGTCGAGGCGCTCGAGCGTGAGGCCGTCGGGCCCCTGGGACGCCCCGCGCTGCAGGGCCGATGCCGGTGCCGCAGCCGGGGTCGTGCCGGTGAGGGAGGCGGCCGTGCTGGTGGCGGCCGTGCCGGCGGTGGCTGTGCCGGCGGCGGCTGTGCTGGCGGCGGAGCCCGTGGGCGCCGAGCCCTGCTGGGCAGCGGTCGCCGGCGTCGCGGTCAGGGTGCCGACGAGCACCACCGAGCCGGCGATCGCGGTGAGCGTGCGGCCCCGGGTCAGAGCCGGGCGCCTGTGCATCGATCCTCGTGGGTGAATCAGACTCATCCTTGAATCCTTTCAATCGGTGAGGCTTCTCCCATGCCCGATCCAGGTGCCCGACATGAGGAAAGCCGGGGGCGCCATTGACCCCGACCACCTCGAACGTATCGCGTGGTTCACCCGAGTCAACCCGTCCTGCGACATTCGCCGGATTCCGTCGAGGGGAGCGCTCCCGCCAACGGAAACCGCTATCCAGTGACCCTCGGAGCCCCGGGCCGGCGACGGCAGCCCGCCGCGCGATCTCGTGAGTTTCGGCCGAGATCGGTAGTAGCAACTGCCGATCTCGTCGGAAACTCACGACCCGGCGGCGCGATCCCCCGCGCGACGGAGCCGGTGTCTCCGGGCGCGGGTGCGGACGAGTTCGACGCGGATCGCCGGACACTGGCACCGACCGCTCGTCGAGAACGTCACATAGCCGCGAGAACGTCACTTTGAACTGCCGTCCTCGTGACGAAGTGACGTTCTCAGGATCCCGACCCGGGGCACGGGGCCTCGCGGCCAGTCGGGGCCGCGCGGCGAGCGGTCGGCGGCCCGGGCGGACTCAGACCTCGAAGACGTAGCCCATGCCCGGTTGCGTGAGGATGTGCCGTGGGTGGGCCGGGTCGGCCTCGAGCTTGCGGCGGAGCTGGGCGGAGTAGACGCGCAGGTAGTGGGTCTCGTCGGAGTAGCCGGGGCCCCAGACGTCCTGCAGCAGCTGGCGACGACTCACGAGCCGGCCCCGGTTGCGGACCAGGACCTCGAGCATCGACCACTCGGTGGGGGTCAGCCGCACCTCGGCGCCGTCGCGCAGCACGCGGGAGCGCGCCAGGTCGATCGTGAGCGAGCCGGCGACGACGACAGCCTCCTCGGAGGGGTCGCCGGCCACCGACGAGCGCCGGACGGCGGCCCGCAGCCGCGCGAGCAGCTCGTTCATGGCGAACGGCTTGGTCACGTAGTCGTCGGCTCCGGCGTCCAGGGCGTCGACCTTGTCCTCGCCGTGCTGACGGGCGGACAGGACGACGATCGGGACCCGGCTCCAGCCCCGGATCGCGGTGATCACGTCCAGGCCGCTCATGTCGGGCAGGCCGAGGTCGAGGAGGACGACGTCGGGGGTCCGGGAGGCGGCGGCCGTGATGGCGGACGCGCCGTCGGCGGCCGTGGCGACGTCCCAGCCCGAGGCGCGCAGGGTGATCGCGAGGGCGTGGGCGAGGCCGGGCTCGTCGTCGACGACCAGGACGCGGTTGCCGGTCACGGCACGAGCCCGGGATCGGACGTGGTCGGAGCGTCGACGGCCGGAGCGTGGTCCGCATCGGCGACCGGAGCAGGGGCCGCGTCGACGGTCGGGGCGGGGGCCGCGGCGGCGACCGGAGCGTGGGCCGCGTCGGCGTCCCGAGCAGGGGCCACGTGGGCCGCCGGAGCGGGGGCCGCGTCGGCGGCCGCGCCGTCGTCGACGGCCGGAGCCGAGGAGGGCGCGGTCGTCCCCGAACCGTCGGCCAACGGAACCGTGACCAGCATCGTCAGCCCCCCGCCGGGCGTGTCCTCGGCCGTGAGCTCCGCGCCGACCGCCGTCGCCAAGCCGTCCGCGACCGCGAGGCCGAGGCCGAGGCCGGTGCCAGAGGTGTCGCCGAGGCGCTGGAACGGCGCGAACAGCCGGCCCTTGAGCTCGTCCGGCACCCCCGGTCCCGCGTCCGCCACGCGCAGCACCATCCCACGTCCGACGACCGCCGCACTCACCCGGACCGGCCCGCCGGCGGAGGCGTACCGGACCGCGTTGGACACCAGGTTCGCGACGACCCGCTCGAGCAGCCCCGGGTCGGTGAGCACGTACGGCAGCTCCTCGGGCACGTCGAGCACCACGGCGCCGGGCGCGAAGCCCTCGACGGCGAGCGGCACGATCTCGTCGAGGCTGGTCTCGCGGAGCGCAGGGCGGACGCTGCCCGTCTGCAGCCGGGACAGGTCGAGCAGGTTGTCGATGAGCCGTTCGAGCCGGGCGGTGGACTCGGCCAGCGTGAGGACGAGGGCGGCACGGTCGGCCGGGTCGAGCTGGAGGGAGAGCCCGTCGACCGAGGCACGGATGGTGGCCAGCGGGGTGCGCAGGTCGTGGGAGACGGCGGCGAGCAGGGCGGTCCGGGTGGCGTCGGCCTGCTCGAGCACGCGGGCCTGCTCGGCCTGGGCCTGCAGCCGTTCGTGCTCCAGCACGATGCCGACCTGCGACGCGAACGCCTCGAGCACGCGGCGGTCGCTGGCCGGCAGCACGCGGCCGGTGAGGGCGAGCACGCGGCGGTCGTCGACGGTCAGCACGGCGTCGGCGTCCTCGGGCCGCAGCGCCGGGTCCGTGCCGTCGGCCGCGAGCACGTCCCAGCCCGCGCCGTGGGCCGACAGGAGCGCGACGGCCGACAGCGTGAACGTCTCGCGCAGCCGGGCGACGAGGGCCGCCGCCGTGTCCTCGCCGGTGAGCACCGACCGGGAGACGGCCGCGAGCGCGGACGCCTCGGCCCGCGCGCGGAAGGCCTCCGCGGTGCGGCGGGCGGCGAGGTCGACGACGGACGCGACCCCCGCGGCGACCAGCACGAACACGCCCAGGGCCAGCGCGTTCTCCGGCTGGTCGATGGTCAGGTGGCCGGTCGGCACGGTGAAGAACCAGTTGAGCAGGAGGAAGCCGACCACCGCACTGACGATCGCGGGCCAGAGGCCGCCGACGAGCGCGACGAGCACGGTCAGCGCGAGGAACAGCATCAGCTCGGTCGGCAGGCTGACCACGTCCCGCAGGGCGCTGAGCAGCACGGTGAGGAGCACGGGGCCGAGCAGCGCGGTGGCCCACCCGGCGACCCGGCGCGTCCGGGACAGGGCGGAGCGGCGCGGCCGTCGTCGGCCCCCGCGCGCCTTCTCGTGCGTGACCAGGTGGACGTCGATGGTCCCCGCCAGCCGCGCGATCTCGGTGCCGTTGCCCTCGGCCAGCGCCTCGCGCCAGCGGCTCCGCCGGGACACCCCGACGACGATCATCGTGGCGTTGACGCCGCGGGCGAAGTCGACCACCGCGCTGCCCACGTCCTCGCCGACGACCGTGTGGAACGTGCCACCCAGCGACTCCACCAGGCGGCGTTGCGACGCGATCGCTCCCGGCGGCGCGCTCGGCAGTCC
Organism: Cellulomonas sp. P5_C6; assembly: GCF_054049635.1. NCBI lineage: Bacteria > Bacillati > Actinomycetota > Actinomycetes > Micrococcales > Cellulomonadaceae > Cellulomonas > Cellulomonas sp. P5_C6. The sequence continues at coordinate 15,219 of NZ_JBFULZ010000044.1, forward strand.
GTCCGTCGCCAGCACGTGCACGGCGAGCAGCTCGGACCCCGCGGCCCGCTGGGCGATCCGGGCCCCGCGACGCAGCAGGGTGTCCGCCTCGGGTCCGCCGGTGACCGCGACGACCACCCGCTCGCGGGCCGGCCAGGGCGCCTCGATGCGGTGGTCCCGGCGGTAGGTGGCCAGTGCGTCGTCCACGCGGTCCGCGAGCCAGAGCAGGGCGAGCTCGCGCAGGGCGGTGAGGTTGCCGACGCGGAAGTACTGCGAGAGGGACGCGTCGATCTGCTCCGCCCGGTACACGTTGCCGTGCGCGAGCCGCCGCCGCAGGGCCTCCGGCGCCAGGTCGACCAGCTGGATCTGCTCGGCGTCGCGCACCACGTGGTCCGGCACCGTCTCGCGCTGCCGGATGCCCGTGATGGCCTCGACGTCGTCGTTCAGCGACTCCAGGTGCTGCACGTTGACGGTCGTGACCACGTCGATGCCCGCGTCGAGCACGTCGCGCACGTCCTGCCACCGCTTGGCGTGCACGCTGCCGGGCACGTTGGTGTGCGCGAGCTCGTCGATCATCACGACCTGGGGCGCCCGGGCCAGCACGGCGTCGACGTCGAGCTCGGTGAACGTGACGTCGCGGTGCACCAGCTCCCGCCGCGGCAGCACCTCGAGCCCCACCAGCTGGGCGGCCGTGGCGGCGCGGCCGTGGTCCTCGACCAGCCCGACCACCACGTCCGTGCCGCGGGCGAGGCGGCGGTGGGCCTCGTCGAGCATCGCGTACGTCTTCCCGACGCCTGGCGCCGCGCCGAGGTAGACGGTGAGGCGACCGCGCCTGGGACGTCCCTCGCCGCTGGTCACGAGCCCATTGTCTGCAGTCCGAGGTTGAGCCGCAGCACATCGACCCTCGGCTCGCCGAGGAACCCCAGGTCACGGCCGACGGTGGTCTGGTCGACCAGGCGCTGGACGGCGTCGACCGACAGCCCGTTCTCCCGGGCCACCCGGGAGACCTGCAGGCGCGCGTAGGCCGGCGAGATGTCGGGGTCGAGGCCCGAGGCCGACGCCGTGATCGCGTCCACCGGGACGTCCGCGGGGTCGACGCCCTCGAGCGAGGCGACCGCCGCGCGGCGTTCCCCGACGGTGGCGAGCAGGTCCGGGTTGAGCGGGCCGAGGTTGGACCCCGCGGAGGCGAGCGTGTCGTACCCGTCGCCGGCCGCCGAGGGCCGCGGGTGGAACCACTGCGGCCCGTCGAACGCCTGCCCGATCAGCAGCGAGCCGACGGCGTCGTCCCGCGCGGTGACCCGCTCGCCCGTGGCCGAGACCAGCGACCCGTCGGCCTGCCAGCGCATCAGCAGCTGCGAGACCCCGGTGACGGCCAGCGGGTAGGCGAACCCGAGCAGGACGGTGAGCACGACGAGCACCCGGAGCCCGGCCCAGGTCTGCCGCGCGAACGCGAGCGTGTCGGAGCCCGTGGAGGAGCCTGCGGAGTACGGCGGGCGTGCGGCGGCGGTCATCAGGACATCCCTAGGGCGGTGACGATCAGGTCGATGAGCTTGATCCCGAGGAACGGGGCGATGACGCCGCCGAGCCCGTAGACGAGGAGGTTGCGGCGGAGCAGGGCCGACGCCGACGACGGGGTGTACCGGACGCCCCGCAGGGCCAGCGGCAGCAGCGCGACGATGATCAGCGCGTTGAAGACGACGGCCGAGAGGATGGCCGACTGCGGGCTGCTCAGGTGCATGACGTTGAGCACGCCCAGCTGCGGGAACGCGACGACGAACATGGCCGGCAGGATCGCGAAGTACTTGGCGACGTCGTTGGCCACGGAGAACGTGGTCAGGGCCCCGCGCGTGATGAGCAGCTGCTTGCCGATCTCCACGATCTCGAGCAGCTTGGTCGGGTTGGAGTCGAGGTCGACCATGTTGCCGGCCTCCTTCGCGGCGGTCGTACCCGTGTTCATGGCGACCCCGACGTCCGCCTGCGCGAGCGCGGGGGCGTCGTTGGTGCCGTCGCCGCACATCGCGACCAACCGCCCGCCCTCCTGCTCGCGCCGGATGAGGGCGAGCTTGTCCTCCGGGGTGGCCTCGGCCAGGACGTCGTCGACCCCCGCCTCGGCGCCGATGGCCTTGGCCGTGAGCGGGTTGTCGCCGGTGACCATGACGGTCCGGATGCCCATGGCGCGCAGGGCGTCGAACCGCTCGCGCATGCCCTCCTTGACCACGTCCTTGAGGTGGATCACCCCGAGGACGCGGGCCGGCTGRTCGCCCAGCTGCTCGGCGACCACCAGCGGCGTGCCGCCCGAGGCCGAGATCGCATCGACGGTGGCGGCGACGTCGGGACCGGCGTGGCCCCCGGTCGTCCGCACCCAGTGGGTGACCGCGGCCGCGGCGCCCTTGCGCACCTGCCGGGACGGCCGGTCGCCGGCGGCGGGCAGGTCGACCCCGCTCATGCGGGTCCGGGCGGCGAACGGGACCAACTCGGCGCCGACGAGGTCGCCCTCGGGTCGCTCGCGCAGCCCGAACCGCTCCTTGACCAGCACGAGGACCGAGCGTCCCTCCGGGGTCTCGTCGGCCATCGAGGAGAGCTGCGCGGCGTCGGCGAGCAGCGCGGCGTCGATGCCCGCGGCGGGCAGCAGATCCGCCGCCTGCCGGTTGCCCAGCGTGATGGTCCCGGTCTTGTCCAGCAGCAGCACGTCGACGTCGCCGGCGGCCTCGACCGCGCGACCGGACATCGCGAGCACGTTGCGCCGGACCAGCCGGTCCATGCCGGCGATGCCGATGGCCGACAGGAGGGCGCCGATGGTCGTCGGGATGAGACAGACGAGCAGCGCGACGAGCACGATGAGCGTCTGCGGGGCGTCCGAGTAGACGGCGAACGGCTGCAGGGTCACCACGGCCAGCAGGAAGATGATCGTCAGCGTCGTGAGCAGGACGTTGAGAGCGACCTCGTTCGGCGTCCTCTGCCGCTCCGAGCCCTCCACCAGCGCGATCATCCGGTCGACGAAGGTGTGGCCCGCCGGCGCGGTGATGCGCACGACGATCCGGTCCGACAGCACGACGGTGCCGCCGGTGACGGCCGACCGGTCGCCGCCGGACTCGCGGATGACCGGKGCSGACTCGCCCGTGATCGCGGACTCGTCGACGCTCGCGACGCCCTCGATSACGTCGCCGTCGCCGGGGATGGTCTCSCCSGCSACGACGAYCACCACGTCGCCGACCGTGAGGGCGGACGACGCGACCTGCACGGTGTCGTCGCCGGAGACCACCTTGCGGGCGGTCGTCTCGCGCTGCGTGGCCCGCAGGCTCGCCGCCTGCGCCTTGCCGCGCCCTTCGGCCACCGACTCGGCGAGCGTCGCGAACAGCGCGGTCAGCCACAACCACACGGCGATCGACCACGCGAACGCGCTGGGCTCGGCGATAGCGAGGACGGTCGAGAACGCGGCGCCCACCTCGACGACGAACATGACCGGCGAGTCCCACATCCGGCGCGGGTCCAGCCCGCGCAGGGCGCCGGGCAGCGCGGCGAGGAGCTGCCGTCCGGACAGCGTCGAGGCGGCGGCGGGCACCTTGTGAGGCGTGGCCGTCGACTTCTCGAGAAGGGTGGTGCTCATGACAGGGACTCCACGACGGGACCGAGGGACAGGACGGGGACGAAGGTGAGGCCGACCACGACGAGGGTCACGGTCACCAGCAGGCCGACGAACAGGGGTGTGTGCGTCGGCAGGGTGCCGGCGCCCTCGGGCGTCTTGCGCTGCCGCGCGAGCCGCCCCGCCAGGGCCAGGACCAGCGCGATCGGCACGAACCGGCCGATCAGCATCGCCAGCCCGAGCAGCGTGGTGTAGAACGGCGTGCCGCTGGTCAGCCCGCCGAACGCGGAGCCGTTGTTGTTCCCGGCGGACGCGAACGCGTAGACGATCTCGGACAGCCCGTGCGGGCCGCCCTGCAGCTGACCCGCCAGGCCGGCCGGGGTGGAGATGGCGATCGCCGACCCGATCAGGACCACGGCGGGCATGGCCAGCACGTAGAGGGCGACCAGCGTGATCTCCCGCTGGCCGATCTTCTTGCCCAGGTACTCGGGCGTGCGCCCGACCATCAGTCCGGCCAGGAACACCGACACGATGATCAGCACGACCATCCCGTACAGCCCGCTGCCGACGCCGCCGGGTGACACCTCGCCGAGCAGCATCCCGACGAGCGCGACACCGCCGCCCTGGGCGGTCAGCGAGTCGTGCAGGGAGTTGACCGCCCCGGTCGAGGTCATGGTCGTCGACGCGGCGAACAGCGCCGAGGCCGCCTCACCGAACCGGAGCTCCTTGCCCTCCATGGCACCGCCCGCGGCTGCCGGGACGAGGCCCGGACCAGCCATCTCGGCCCAGGTCAGCAGGCCCACGGCCGCGATCCAGAGGGTCGACATCGCCGCGAGGATCGCCCAGCCCTGCCGGCGGTCCCCCACCATCCGGCCGAACATGCGCGGCATGCTGAACGGGATGAGGAGCAGGAGCACCACCTCGAGGGCGTTGGTCCACGGAGTGGGGTTCTCGAACGGGTGGGCCGAGTTGGCGTTGAAGAAGCCGCCGCCGTTGGTGCCCAGCTCCTTGATCGCCTCCTGCGAGGCCACCGGGCCACCGAGCACCGACTGCGTGCCGCCGGCGAGCGTGCTGATCGACGTGTGGGCGTCGAGGTTCTGGATCACGCCGGCGGCCACCAGCGCCAGCGCCGCGACGAACGCGAGCGGGAGCAGGACCCGCACCGTGGCGCGCACGAGGTCGGCCCAGAAGTTGCCGACCCGCCCGTCGGTGCCGGCCCGCGAGAAGCCCCGGGCCAGGGCCGCGACGACGGCGATGCCGACGGCCGCGGACAGGAAGTTCTGCACGGCGAACCCGGCCATCTGCAGCAGGTGGCCCGCGGCCGCCTCACCGGAGAACCACTGCCAGTTGGTGTTGGTGACGAACGAGACGGCCGCGTTCCACGCCCCCGCGGGGTCCATCGGAGCCATGCCGATGTCGAGGGGCAGCCTGTCCTGCAGCCGCGCCAGCCCGAACAGGACGAGCACCGAGGCGAGCGAGAAGCCGAGCAGCGAGAGCAGGTAGGTGCTCCAGCGCTGGTCCGCGTCGGGGTCCACGCGCATGAGCCGGTACCCGGCGCGCTCCACCGCGAGGTGCCGGGTCGAGGACATGGTCCGGTACAGGTAGTCACCGAGGGGCCGGTGCGCGACGGCGAGGACCAGGACGACGATGCCGACCTGGCCGACCGCGATCCAGGTGGCGCTCATCGGACCTTGTCCGAGCGCAGCAGCTGGACCACCAGGTACACCAGCAGGGCGCCGGCGACGACGAGGCCGGCGACGTCGAACCCGCTCATGAGCGGTCCGTCCGACGGGCGAGGAGCGCGACGGCGGCGAAGAAGCCGACGGTGAGCGCGAGGAAGGCCAGATCGGCCATGGCGGTGACTTTCTTTCCGACGAGAAGGAAGGACATCCGCTGGTCTACGCCGCCCGCGGAGCCCCATCGCCGGTCTTGACGGAACCCTGACGCCCGCAGGCCCACTCCTGACGCGATGAGTCCACCCGCAGGATGAGCACGGGCGGACTGCCGGTCACCTAGACTCCGTCCGTGATCTTCAAGGCGGTGGGCGAGGGCAGGCCCTACCCGGACCACGGCTTGGAGACGACCAAGCAGTGGGCCGAGGTCCCGCCGCGCCAGGTCCGGCTCGACGAGCTGGTCACCACGAAGCGCACTCTCGACCTCGATGCCCTGCTGGCCGAGGACTCCACGTTCTACGGCGACCTGTTCGCGCACGTGGTGCAGTACCGCGGCGTCATGTACCTCGAGGACGGCCTGCACCGGGCCGTCCGGGCCGCCCTGCACCAGCGCGCACTGCTGCACGCCCGGGTGCTGGTGATCAAGTGACCGACGCCGACCGCGGTCGTCAGCTCCGTCGACGGCACATGCACGAGCGGCAGGCCGTGATCTTCGGCGTGCTCCTCGCCGTCCTGGCGCTGGCGGGGCTCGGCGCCGCGGCCGTGTTCACCGGCAGCCTGAACCTCCCGGTCTTCGCGCGCGAGTTCGCCAGCGAGCCCAGCCCGACGGCCTCGCAGGACCCGTACCCGTGCCCCCCGGCCGGCCAGCTGCCCGTGCCGTACGCCCAGGTCACCGTCAAGGTCTACAACGCGACCAACCGGGTCGGGCTCGCGGGCGCGACCGCGGCGGCGCTCAAGGACCGCGGGTTCGTGATCGGCGCCACCGAGAACTTCTCCGTCACGTACGACGGCATCGCGCGCATCGTCTTCGGCACCGCCGGCGTGGCCCAGGCGTACACGCTCGCGGCCCAGATGGACGGCGCCGTGCTGTTCCTCGACCCCCGCGCCGACCCGAGCGTCGACCTGGTCCTCGGCGGCCAGTTCCCGGAGCTCAAGCCCGTCGAGGCCGTCGTCCTCGACCCCGCCGCGCCCCTGGTCGCCCCGCCCGGTTGCACGCCGTTCGACCAGGTCGTCGCGCCGACCGCACCGGCCGCGCCCGCCCCGACGGACACACCCGCCGCCGGCTGACCCGATCTCACAGGGACCGGACGCGTGCGCCGACAGGCTCGCGGGCTAGCCTGAGGCCCTGCCTGTTCGTCGGCCTCGTCGCGGGCCCCGCTCCCCGGAGGTCCAGCTGCTCCGCCGACTGCTGCACTCCACGACGGCCGTCTGGGTCGCCTTCGCGCTCGTGCACGGCTGGCTCGCCCTCGTCGGGCTGGTGCTGATCCCCCAGCAGGCGTTCTGGGACCTCGACCTCTACCGGTACTGGATGTGGCTCGGCATCTACCGGGACCAGTGGCCCGTGCTCTCGGGCTCGTGGGTCTACCCGGCCGGGGCCATCGTGCCCATGCTCGTCGCGGCGGTCGGCGGGACCGGCGGCGTGTCCGGGTACGCGCCCGCGTGGTCGTTGATGATCACCCTCCTCGACGGGATCGCGCTCGCGGTGCTGCTCCGGGTGCGTCGGCCCGACCGGCCCGACGACGCGCCGACCACCTACGGCGCCTGGTGGTGGCTCGCCTTCCTGGTGCTGCTGGGGCCGGTCGCGATGGGCCGGCTCGACGCCGTCGTCGCCCCCGTGGTCGTCGTCGCCCTCGCGATCGCGCTGCGGCACCCCCGCATCACGTCCGCCCTGCTCACGGCCGCCGCCTGGATCAAGGTGGCGCCCGGCGCCCTGCTGATCGCCCTGTTCTTCGCCGTGAAGCGGCCCTGGCGCAGCGTCGTCGTGCCGGCGGCGATCGTCAGCGCCGTCGTGGTCGGGACCGTGGCCGCGCTCGGCGGGTTCGCGCACGTGGCGTCGTTCCTCACCGAGCAGGACCAGCGCGGGCTCCAGATCGAGGCGCCCGGCGCGACGCCGTGGCTGGTCGCGGGCCTCTGGGTGCCGTCGATCACGCGGGTGCTCAACCAGGCGATCGTCAGCTGGGAGATCCACGGGCCCGGGACGCAGGGCGTCGCCGACGTGCTGGGCGCCCTGTTCTTCCTGGCCATCGGCGCGTCCGCGCTGCTGCTCTGGTGGCGCCGGGAGCACCTGGGCTCGCGGATGTGGTCCGGCGGCATCGCACGCACCGAGCTGCTGGTCCGCGGCGCGATGCTGCTCACGCTCGCGATGCTCGTCTTCAACAAGGTGGGCTCGCCGCAGTACATGGGGTGGCTGGCACCGCCCGTCGCCGTCGCGCTCGCGCTGCGGCTGCCGGGGTGGCGCTTCACCGCGTGGCTGGTGGCGGGCATCGCCGGCGCCACGCAGGTGGTGTTCCCCTGGCTGTACAGCKAGGTGATCTACGGCGGCCCGGGCGTCACGTTCACGCTGGCCGCCCGGAACGTCGCCCTCGTCGTCCTGCTGGTGCACACGGTGGTCGCGCTGGTCAGGCCCGTGCCGCCGGAGGATCTCCCGGAGACGGTGTCGCGCGAAGAGCGCGTGACCAGCGCGACCCCCGCTGTCTAGCCCAGCTGCGAGGCGACCTCGGACGCCACGAGCTCCAGGTGGTCCAGGTCGTGCAGGTCGAGCACCTGCAGGTACACGCGCGTGATGCCGAGCTCGCGGTAGGAGCCGATCCGGTCGACCACGGCGCTCGGAGTCCCCGCGAAGCCGACGGCCCGCACCTCGGACACGTCACGACCGATCGCCGCCGCCCGCCGGTCCACCTCGGCATCGTCGCGGCCGGCGCACAGCACCTGCGCCACGGAGAACGTGAGGGTCGACGGGTCCCGGCCGGCCTCGTCGCACGCCGCCCGGACCGTGGCCACCCGGCCCTCGACGTCGGCGGGGGCGGGGAACGACATGTTGAACTCGGCCGCGTACTTGGCGGCGAGCGCCGGCGTCCGCCTCGGGCCGCTGCCGCCGACGATCACCGGGACCCCTGGCCTCGTGGGGTCCAGGGGCGAGAACTGCACGGGCTTGGGCAGCGCCGGCGAGTTCGTCAGCGTGTAGTGCGAGCCCTCGAACCCGTAGTGCGAGCCGACCGGCGTCCCCCACAGGCCCGTGATCAGCTCGAGCTGCTCGGTCAGCAGGTCGAACCGCTTCTCCGGGAACGGGATCCCRTAGGCGGTGTGCTCCTGCGCGAACCAGCCGGCGCCCAGCCCCAGCTCGACCCGGCCGCCGGACATCTGGTCCACCTGCGCCACCTGGATCGCGAGCACGCCCGGGTGCCGGAAGGTGGCCGACGAGACCAGCGTGCCCAGCCGGATGCGGCTGGTCTCCCGCGCCAGCCCCGCGAGCGTCGTCCAGGCGTCCGTCGGGCCGGGCAGACCGTCGCCGTCGCCCATGCTGAGGTAGTGGTCGGACCGGAAGAAGGCGTCGAAGCCGAGGTCCTCGGCGGCCTTGGCCACCGCGAGCAGGTCGTCGTAGGAAGCMCCCTGCTGGGGCTCGGTGAAGATGCGCAGKTCCATGCGGACAACCCTCACACAGGGTGCCGCCGGACTGCACGGCGTGCGACGGTGGACCGGTGACCTCTGGATTCCCCGTGATCGTGCCCGGCCGACATCCCGCCGAGGAGCCGTTCGCCGTCGCGGACTGGCGCCGCCGCGTGGCCCAGATGTACGCCGACGTCCGCCGGCTCGCGCAGTCCGACCCCGCCACGGCGCACGCGGTCTGGGTGCAGCGGCGCGACGAGCTGCTCGCGGACCACCCGGCCTCGCCGCTCGACGTCGTCGCCAAGGCCTCGTTCGAGGGGCTCGACATCCCCCACTACGACCCGGCGTACCGGTTCGAGTGCGAGGTGCTCCCAGCCGCGCACCAGCGGCTCGACGTCAGCACCGGTACGGACGGCGTGGTGCCGTTCGAGCGCATCGGGACCGTGCAGGTGGGCGACCTCGGCAGCCTCGCGGTCTGGGTCCTGCGCGGCTACGCGGGCGGGCTGTTCGTGCCCGTCAAGGACGCGGCGCCCGACACGTACGGCGGCGGCCGCTACCTGCTGGACACCATCAAGGGCGCGGACCTCGGCATGGTCGGCGACCGCCTGGTGGTCGACCTCAACTTCGCCTACAACCCGTCGTGCGCCTACGACCCGGCGTGGGTGTGCCCCCTGGCCACCCGCGCCAACACCCTCTCCGTCGAGATCCCCGTCGGCGAGCGCGTGTTCTCGTGAGCGCCCTGACGTCGGTGTGGGCGTGGGACAACCCCGTCCCGTCCTCCGTCGACGCCCGCGGCCGCGGCTACGCCCCCGCCGAGCCCGCCGCGCTGGTCGCGTTCTGCGGGGAGCGGGGGCTGCGCCGGGTGTTCCTCGCGGCCCCCTGGGCTGCCGACGAGGGCC
>NZ_JBFULZ010000045.1:0-24956 GCF_054049635.1 Cellulomonas sp. P5_C6
CATCCAGTCCCTCGGCGCCGCCGACGCCGTCGTCGTCGGCAGCGGGACGGGCGGCGAGATCGCGTGGGCGATGGCCGGCCTGCACCCCGACCGCGTGCGCGCCATCGCCCCGCTGGCCGCGCCGCACCCCCTCGACACCCGCGGCCACCCCCGGGCCGCGATGCGCGCCTCGGCGATCCGCCGCCTCGCCTTCATCCAGCTGCCCTCGTTCCCCGAGAGCGCGCTGATGGAGCGCGACTTCGTGCCCCGGCTGCTGCGTGAGTGGGGCGGCACGCCCGGCTGGCTCGACGCCGAGACCGAGGCGATGTACCGCTCCGCCGCCCGCGTGCCGTTCGCCGCGCACAGCCAGATGGAGCAGCTGCGGTGGCTGGTCCGCTCGATGCCCCGCCTCGACGGCCGCCGCTACCACGCCGCGCTCGAGGAGACGCAGCCGCTGCCCGTCCTCCAGCTGCACGGGGGTCGCGACGGCCTGCGCCCGCCCGCCCGCGCCGCCCTCTCGCGGGACACCGCGGCGCTGGTGGGACCGCAGTACCAGTTCGAGCTGCTGCCGTCCGCCGGCCACTACCTCGCCGAGGAGGAGCCCGAACGCGTCACCGACCTGCTGCTCACGTGGCTGCAAGCGGTCGCTCCGGTCTAGGGCCTCAGGCCTTCACCATCGCGGCGGCCTTCGCCGGGTCGAGCTCACCGATGCCGGCCGACGGGCACATCGCGGCGATCGGGCACGCCCCGCACGCCGGCCTGCGCGCGAAGCAGGTGCGCCGCCCGTGGAAGATCAGCCGGTGCGAGGCCATGGTCCAGTCCTTGCGGGGCAGCAGCGCGTCCAGCTCCTTCTCCACCACCAGCGGGTCGTCGCTCTGGGTGTAGCCCAGCCGCTTGGACAGGCGCATCACGTGGGTGTCGGTGGTGATGCCCGGGACGCCGAACGCGTTCCCCAGCACCACGTTGGCAGTCTTGCGCCCGACCCCGGGGAGCGTCACCAGGTCCTTGAGCCGCCCGGGGACCTCCCCGCCGAACCGCTCGACCAGCTCCCGCGACAGCCCCATGACCGACCGGGCCTTGGCGCGGAAGAACCCGGTGGGTCGCAGGATCTCCTCCAGCTCCTCCGGGTTGGCCGCGGMCAGGGCGGCGGCGTCGGGGTAGCGCGCGAAGAGGACGGGCGTGGTCAGGTTCACGCGCACGTCCGTGGTCTGCGCGGAGAGCACCGTGGCGACCAGCAGCTCGAACGGGGACGTGAAGTCCAGCTCGCAGTGCGCGTCCGGGTACCGGACGGCCAGGGCGCGGTCGATGCGGCGGGCGCGGCGGGTGCGGGCGAGGTCGGACTCGTCGTCAGGGCCTGTCACATCGGCAGCGTACGACCCCGCACCGACACGGCTGTGACCTGCGCAGTTGCCGCGTTGCTCCCTTGGAGTGATCCCGCAGCCCACCCCGGTACGAGGGCTCAAGGTGGGGGCTTACCGGGCCGAAACCAGACACTGAGCACCATTGAGGAGGACCTGCCCCATGACGCCACCCGTCGAACAACGGGTCAGTGATCTTCGCCTCGACCGTCGCGCGCTGCGCGCCGAGCAGGCCCGCGTCACCTGGTGGCGTCGACTGGTGCGTGCCCGCCTCGACCTCGCCGTCGCCCAGGCGGCCCAGCCGCAGACGCTCGGCGAGGGCGTCGCCTTCCAGCTCCCGCTCGAGGTCGGCATCGACGTGCCCCGCCCGGCTGCCCTCGCGGCGGTGCTCGGCGGCACCGAGCCGGTCGCGGACGTCGCCCGCCTGAACGAGCTGCGGGCCCTCGACGCCCAGCTCTCCACCTACGCCGCCGGGGTCGAGGCGGCGCTCACGCGCGCCACCGACCGCCTCATCGTTCGCCTGGCCGCGGACCCCGACGTGGCCGTCGTCGGGCTGCGGGAGGCTCTGGGCCGCGGATGACGCCCTCCATGGGGCAGACTGAGGGCGGATCGAGCCGCTGACCAGCGGTCGGTCCGGCTGGGATCCGTCTGAGAACCGTCGTGAACGATGCCGCCACCGGGACGATCCGGGCAGCGCGCGGCCAGGAAAGGTGAGGTGTCCCCGTGGAGGACGACATCGTGCTGTCGGCGCCGCTGTTCGCCGGGCTCGACCCGGAGGCGTCGGAGGCTCTCGTCGCGACGATGAAGGCGATCGACATCGCGCGCGGCGACGCCCTGTTCCACGAGGGCGAGCCGGGCGACCGGCTCTACGTCGTGCGCGAGGGCAAGATCAAGCTGGGTCGCCGCTCCAACGACGGACGCGAGAACCTGCTGGCCGTCCTCGGCCCGGGCGAGATGTTCGGCGAGCTGAGCCTGTTCGACCCCGGCCCCCGCACCGCCACCGCCACCGTCGTCGCGGACGCCGTCGTGCTCGAGCTCGGGCACGGCGACCTCGTCCGCTGGCTGCAGGACAAGCCCTCCGTCGCCCAGCACCTGCTGCAGGCGCTCGCCCGCCGGCTCCGCCGGACCAACGAGGCGCTGGCCGACCTGGTGTTCTCGGACGTCCCCGGTCGCGTGGCCAAGGCGCTGCTGGACCTGTCGACGCGCTTCGGCGAGCCGGTGGACGAGGGCATCCGCGTGGCGCACGACCTCACGCAGGAGGAGCTCGCCCAGCTCGTCGGCGCCTCGCGCGAGACGGTGAACAAGGCGCTCGCCGACTTCGCCGCCCGCGGGTGGGTCCGCCGGGAGGGGCGCGCCGTCGTGCTGCTCGACGTCGAGCGGCTGGAGCGACGCGCGCGCTGAGCCTCAGGCCAGCTCGACGACGATCTCGACCTCGACCGGCGAGTCCATCGGCAGCACCGCCACGCCCACGGCCGACCGCGCGTGCACGCCGGCGTCCCCGAGGACCGCGTGCAGGAGCAGGCTCGCGCCGTTGACCACGGCCGGCTGACCGGTGAACGACGGGTCGCTGGCGACGAAGCCGACGACCTTGGTGACGTGCACGATCCGGTCGAGCGCCCCGGCGCCCGACGGCCCCCCCTCGGCGGCGACCACGGCCGCGACGGCCGCGAGCGCGTTGAGCGCGGAGATCCGGGCGTAGCCGGCGGCCTCGTCGGCGGGGATGAGCCCCTGCCCGTCACCGACCTTGCCGGTGGCCGGCAGGGCGCCCGCGACGAACGGCAGCTGGCCGGACGTGTACACGTAGGCACCCGACCGGACCGCCGGGACGTACGCGGCGAGGGGCAGCGCGACCTCGGGCAGCTCGAGCCCGAGCTCCGCGAGCCGGGCAGCGGCGCCCATCAGGACTCCTTGGGCCGCTTAAGGTAGGCCACCAGGCCGGCATCGGGTCCCTGGATCACCTGGACGAGCTCCCAGCCGTCGGCGCCCCACTGGTCGAGGATCGCCTTGGTGGCGTGAATGATGAGCGGAATCGTCGCGTATTCCCACGTCGTAGCCATAGGGGCCACCCTAGCGGGGGCGCTCCACGGGTCGGAGCGCTCTCACAGCCCTTCGACGGCGTCGGACCCGACCAGCTCGGCCCGCCAGGACCGGACCTCGGGCCGCCGGCGCAGCAGGGCGCGACGCTCTCGCTCGGTCATCCCGCCCCAGACGCCGAAGTCCATGCGGTTGTCGAGCGCGTCGGCCAGGCAGGCGAGCCGCACCGGGCAGCTGGTGCACACGACGCGGGCCTCGCGCTGCGCCGCGCCCTCGACGAAGAGCGCGTCGGGCGCGAGCTTGCCCTTCCCGCACGCCGCGAGCGCAGTCCAGTGCGCGTCCTGCACGAGTGTGGTCACTCATCCTCCTGAGCACGCCGACGGGGGCGTGCCGTGGCAACCGCACCCGAGTCCTGCCCGGAAACTAGCGGGCCGGTGGCCCTCCTGGCGAGACTCCGTTCGGGTCATATCGTCAGATGGACGTGTGACCGACTCGCAGACCACGCAGGCGCGCATGTGCAGGTCCCGTGCAGGTCGCCGTGTCCGCGCCCGATCCGGACAAGAGGTGACAGGGGCGCCTACTACCCTGACGGCATGCCGAACCCTGCGCGCCAGCGCGGCCGACAGGTCAACGTCTTCCAGGCGTTGGCCCTCTTGCTGTCCTTCGTGCTCGTCGCGGGGGTCGGTGGGGTGCTCGCCGCCGGTCTCGTCCTGCCCGTCACTGCCGCCGCCAACGGCGTCACCGACCTGACGATCACGGCGTTCGACGACCTGCCGACCGAGCTCGAGCCGGGCGTCCTGCCCGAGAAGTCGGTGATCCTCGCGGCGGACGGCACGCCCCTGGCGACGTTCTACGACCAGAACCGCGTCGTGGTCCCGCTCACCGAGATCTCGCCGATGCTGCAGCACGCGGTGATCGCCACCGAGGACAAGCGGTTCTACCAGCACGCGGGCGTCGACCCGACCGGCATGCTCCGCGCGTTCGTCAAGAACCAGACGGACGACAGCGGCGGCCAGGAGGGCGCCTCGACGCTCACGCAGCAGTACATCAAGAACGTCCTGATCGACGAGGCCCTCTCGAAGCCCACCGAGGCCGAGCAGCTCGCGGCGCTGCAGGAGGCCCGTGGCGCCAAGGGCGTCGAGGGGTACGCGCGCAAGCTGCGCGAGGCCAAGCTCGCCATCGCGCTCGAGAAGACGATGACGAAGGACCAGATCCTCGAGAAGTACCTGAACATCGCGCAGTTCGGGGCATCGGTGTACGGCGCCGAGTCGGCCGCCCAGTACTACTTCAGCAAGCCGGCCAAGGACCTCACCTACCTCGAGGCCGCCACGATCGCGGGTGTCACGCAGAGCCCGACCAAGTGGGACCCGGTGATCAACCCGGAGGCGTCGCAGACCCGCCGCGACCGCGTCCTGCAGCTGATGAACCAGCAGGGCTACATCACGGACGCGGAGTACGCGGCGGGCGTCGCCACCCCGCTCCCGGCCACGATGAAGGTCACGCCCCTCAAGCAGGGCTGCATGACCGCGGGCGACGTGGTCGCCGGCTCGGGCTACTTCTGCGACTACGTCACCAAGGTGATCCTCAACGACCCCGCCTTCGGCGCGGACACCAAGACGCGCAAGGCGCTGCTGTACCGCGGCGGCCTCACCATCACGACGACGCTCGACCCGCGCCAGCAGGCGGCCGCCGACGCCGAGGTCAAGGCCGGCGTGCCCGTCTCCGACCCGTCCGGCGTGAAGTCGGCGATCTCGGTGGTGCAGCCCGGGACGGGCATGATCACGGCGATGGCGCAGACGACGGTGTTCAACCCGACGTCCAGCCCCGGACCGGGCGAGGACGCGGTCAACTACAACACCGACGCCCCGTACGGCGCCTCGATCGGCTTCAGCCCCGGCTCGACGTTCAAGCCCTTCACGCTGGCCGAGTGGCTGAAGGAGGGGCACAGCCTCAACGAGGTCGTCGACGGCACGCCGATGCAGTACCCGATGTCCGCGTTCCACGCCTCGTGCACCCGGCTCGCCGGCGGTCCGTACAAGTTCGGCAACGCCGAGGGCAAGGGCGCCGTCATGTCGGTGCTCGACGCGACGAAGAACTCGGTCAACTCCGGCTACATCGCGATGGCGACCAAGATCGACCTCTGCGGGATGATCGACACCGCCAGCTCGCTCGGCATCCACCAGGCGGGCAACGGCAAGCCGTTCGACGTCCTGCCGGCCAACGTCCTGGGCTCCCAGGGCGTCGCCCCGCTCACCATGGCCGCCGCCTTCGCCGCGTTCGCCTCGGGCGGGACCTTCTGCAAGCCGATCTCGATCCTGAGCGTCGTCAACGCGAACGGCGAGTCGCTGCCGGTCCCGACCGCCGACTGCCAGCAGGTGCTCGAGCCCCGGATCGCGAACGCCCTGAACTTCGCGCTCTCGCACGTGTGGCAGGGCACCGGCGAGGCCATCGGCACGCCGCCGTTCCCCGCCGCGGGCAAGACGGGCACCACGTCGGAGAACGAGTACACGTGGTTCGTCGGGTACACCCCGCGTCTCGCCGCGGCCGTGTGGGTCGGGCACACCGACGCCATGACACCCGTGAAGAACACCTACGTCGGTCCCCTCTACGTGCGCCGGGCGTACGGCGCGACGATCGCCGGCCCTACCTGGAAGCGGTTCATGATCGACGTGCTGAACGACGGCACGCCGAACCCCGACTTCGCCCCGCCCGGTGACAAGGAAGTGTTCGGCGAGAAGGTGGCGGTCCCGTCCGTGGTCGGCCTGTCCGAGGCGGACGCCCGCAAGAAGCTCGCCGCCGGCGGATTCAAGGCCACCGTCGCGCCGGACCAGGTGGCGTCCGCGCTGCCGGCCGGGTCGGTCGTGTCGCAGAGCCCGTCGGGCACCGCGGTGAAGGGCTCCTACGTCACCCTGACGCTGTCCAACGGCCAGCCGCCCGTCGACCCCAACCAGCCCCAGCCGGGCCAGCCGGGCCAGAACCCGAACCCCGGCAACGGCGGCGGGCCCGGCAACGGCGGTGGTGGCAACGGCGGCGGCAAGGGCGGCGGCGGCGGCGGGAACGGGTGATGGGCTCGTCGAGCCCTGGCGTCTCGCTCGCACGCACCGCCGGCGCGCTCACGCTCGCGGGCGCCGCCGCACTCGCGTACGCCTCGCTGGTCGAGGTGCGCTGGTACACGCTGCGTGAGGTCACCGTCCCGGTTCTCCCGGCCGGACAGGACCCGCTGCGGATCCTGCACATCTCGGACCTGCACCTGACGCCCGGCCAGCGGCGGAAGGTCGACTGGGTCCGCGACCTGGCCTCGCTCGACCCGCACATGGTCGTCGACACGGGGGACAACTGGGCGCACCTCGACGCGATGCCGGCCCTGCTCGAGGCCCTGGAACCGCACCTCGCGGTCCCCGGGGCGTTCGTGCTCGGCTCCAACGACTACGTCGCGCCGATGCCCAAGAACCCGGCGCGCTACCTGCTGCCCGACGCCCGCCGCACCCACGTGGAGCGCCCCCCGGAGCTGCCCTGGCGCGAGCTCACGGCGCGGTTCCGGTCGGCCGGCTGGATCGACCTGACCAACCGCCGGGACGTGCTCAAGGTCGACGGGCGAGTCCTGTCCCTCGTCGGCACCGACGACGCGCACCTGGACCGCGACCGCTTCCCGTCCGCGGGCGGCGCCGACGACGCGCGGACCGGCTCGACGCCGGTGGACCTCCACCTGGGCATCACGCACGCGCCGTACCGCCGGGTGCTGGACGAGATGCACGCCGACGACGTCGACCTGGCGATCGCCGGGCACACCCACGGCGGGCAGCTGGCCCTGCCCCTGTGGGGCGCCCTGGTGACCAACTGCGACCTCGACACGCGCCGCGCCAAGGGTCTGCACGGGTGGCCGGGACCGCGCCCGGACCAGCCCGGAGGCGCCGGCTCGACGTGGATGCACGTCTCTGCGGGGCTGGGCACCTCGCCCTACGCGCCGGTGCGGTTCGCCTGCCGACCGGAAGCGACGTTGCTCACCCTCGTCGCACCCTGATCCGGTTTCGTTCCTACCCGGGTCGTCGGCTATCCTTACCAGGCTCCACGGGGTGTGGCGCAGCTTGGTAGCGCGCTTCGTTCGGGACGAAGAGGTCGTGGGTTCGAATCCCGCCACCCCGACATCGTGGAAGAGGCCCCTGGCCAGCGGAGACGCTGCCAGGGGCCTTTCGCATACCCGGGCCCGACGGGATCAGGCGGACGAGTGGCTTCGGACGCAGGCACGACGGCAACCGGCGCGGCATGCTCGACGGGAGTGCAGCTATGGTCGACCCAGCCACACGCCTCTGAGGGGACCGCCATGCCTACCATCGCGATCATCGGTGCTGGACCGGGCCTGGGAGCCGCGGTCGCGCGTCGGTTCGGCGCCGAGGGCTTCTCGATCGCCCTGATCTCTCGCGACCAGACGAAGCTGGACACGTTGGCGTCCCAGCTCCAGGACAGCGGTCTGGTCGCGCGCGGTTACGCGGCGGACGTCCTGGACTCCGCCTCCCTCGAGGCCGCCCTCGCCCGTGCCATGGCCGAGCTAGGTCCGATCGCCGTGCTGCAGTACAGCCCTCTGCCTTCCAGGGACTACCTCGCACCGGTGCTCGAGATGACGCCCGAGCTGGCGCTGGAGGCCCTGCGGTTCTCGGCACTCGGGCTCATCCACGCCGTTCGATCAGTCCTTCCCGCGATGCGGACAGCGGGCGACGGCAGCATCATCCTCGTCAACGGCGGCACGTCGGTGAAGGCGCGAAGCGACTTCGCCGGCACCTCGATCGCGTTCCCTGCCGAGAGTGCGTACGGCGAGATGCTCCACGACGCACTTGAGGCCGACGGCATCCGCGTCGTCCAGCTCGTGATCCCCGGAGGCATCGCGAACCTTCAGCTCGCGAACGGTATCGACGACGTGGCCGCGCGCATCTGGGAGCTTCACAGCACCCCCGGCCCGTTCAGGACCATGCTCATCCCGCTGGAAGACGGCCGAGAGTAGGCACGCGAGTCGTCGGCCGCCCGGGAGGCCCAAGGAGTCCCTAGGGTGAGCGGATGCGCACCCAGCCGGTCGCCCGGCTTGCCGTCCTGGTCTGTCTCGCGGCCGTCGTCGCCGGATGCTCCGCGGCCAGCGGCGCCGACCATGCGGGCGGCTCCGGAGCGCCGCCCCTGCAGCTGCGTCTCGTGACGTCGTCGGAGGACGGGCCGTGCGACGCGCCGCACCTGACGACAGAGGACACCGGTACTGCCTGCGACGTGGCGGGCACCAGCACCTACGAGCTCGCCGGGTCGCTGGGCGTCGTGACGCCCACCTCCGTCGCCCGTGGCGACCAGCCTGGCGCGCAGACCGTCGTCGTCGACTTCGACGAGGCCGATGCCAGGACGCTCGGTGAGGTCACGCGCGACGCGGTGGGCCAGGAGCTGGCCCTCGTCCTCGACGGCTCGGTGCTGTCGGCGGYCACGGTCGGCGAGCCCGTCGACTCCGGGGCCTTCACCTTCGGGTTCGCGACGGCCGCCGAGGCCGACAAGTTCGCGGCCTTGCTGGGGGCACCGGTCTCCCCCTGATCCCGGCCGCCGGGACGCTCGGCAGACGTGCGACGGAAAGGGCCCTGATCAGCAGATCAGCTGGTCAGGGCCCTTCTCGTGCCGTCAGCCGCGGGGGCCCAGGAAGGCCGCGTCCCCGTCGCTGGTGCGGATCCGCACGTGCGTGGACGCCGTCGGGTCGGTCGGTCCCTCGACGGTCTGGCGGCCGTTCGAGGCGGAGATGTCCAGCGCGACCGGCTCCCCCGTGCCGTACACGGTCACGTCGCCGTCGCTGGCGTGCGCGTCGACGTCGCCCTGGACGTCCGCGATCTCGACGCGCCCGTCGCTCGACCGGGCGGTGACCGAGCCCGAGACGCCGGAGACCGTGACGGCGCCGTCCGATGAGCTCACGGTGACCGAGCCGCGGACCGCGCTGACGTCGGTCGTGCCGTCGTTGGCGCGGACGGAGACGTCCCCGTCGATGTCGGAGATCCTCGCGTCCCCGTCGCTGACCCGGACGTCGAGCGGACCGCCCAGGGTGGTCGCGTCGACCGGGCCGTCGCTCGCGCGGACCACCACGGCGGTGCCGGCGGGGACCGTCACGTCGAGGGATGCCGAGCAGAAGCCGGGACGCCACGAGTCGCACCGGTAGCTCACGGTCAGGCGGTCGCCGGACCGGGTGGTCTGGTAGCGCGCGGGCGTCAGGGTGGTGCGCTTCGTGCGCTCGACGTCGACGCGGTCGCCGCCGGTGGTCACGGTGACGTGGCCGTCGGCGACGAGCTCCACCACCGGTGCGGCGGCGTAGGACGCGGTCTGCGAGGTCGTCGTGGCGTCGTCGGAACCCAGAACCAGCAGGTTGAGGGCGCTGAACCCCGCCGACAGGACGAGGACGCCGCCGATGATCGCGCCCGTCCAGGTCAGGGCGCGGGCGGCCGGCGTGCGGGCGGGAGGAGGGGTGACGGGTGGGCGGTCGAGCGTCGTGGTCATGAGCGGTCTCCCGGTTCGTGCTCCAGCCAGCGCAGGACGGCGAGCACGCGGCGGTGGTCGTCGGCGTCCTGCGGGAGGTCGAGCTTGGTGAGGATGGATGTCACGTGCTTCTCGACGGCCGGCAGGCCGACGACGAGGCGGTCGGCGATGGCCGCGTTCGAGCGGCCCTCCGCCATGAGGCCGAGCACGTCCCGCTCGCGCGGGGTGAGGGTCTCGAGGCCCGAGCGGCGGGCCCGGGCGAGGATCTGGGCGACGACCTCGGGGTCGATCACGGTGCCGCCGGCGGCCACGCGGGACAGGGCGTCGAGGAACTCGTCCACGTCCGCCACCCGGTCCTTGAGCACGTAGCCCAGGCCGCGGACGTCGCCGGCGAACAGCTCCCGGGCGTACCGCTGCTCGACGTACTGCGACAGGACCAGCACGGGCAGCCGCTTGTGCAGGCTGCGCAGGTGCACCGCGGCCCGCAGGCCCTCGTCGGTGTGGGACGGGGGCATCCGGACGTCGGTCACCAGGATGTCGGGCAGGTCGTCGGACGGCCCGAGCGCGGCGACGACGTCGTCGGCGGTGGTGTAGCCGGTGACCTCGTGCCCCTCCGCCGCGAGCAGCCTGGTCAGGCCGTCGAGCAGCAGGACCGAGTCCTCGGCGATCACGATGCGCACGGCACCTCCACGGTGAGTCGGGTGCCGGCTCCGGCCGGGCTGTCCAGGTCGAAGGTGCCGTCCAGGGCGGCGACGCGGCTGCGCAGGCCCTCGAGCCCGCTGCCGGGCGTCGCGTACGCTCCCCCGCGGCCGTCGTCGGCGATGACGATGCGCAGCCGGTCCGCGACGAGCACCGCGGTCACGGTGACCTCGCTCGCCTCGGCGTGCTTGGCCGCGTTGGTCAGGGCCTCGGCGACGACGAAGTACGCGGCGGCCTGCGCGGACGTGCTCGCGCGGTTGAGCGACGGCGGGTCGGGCACGTCCACGCGCACCCGGACGGGGCTACGGGCGGCCAGGGCCGACAGTGCGGCATCGAGGCCGCGGTCGGTGAGGACGGCCGGGTGGATGCCGCGGACCAGGTCGCGCAGCTCGGCCAGCGTCTCCTTGACCTCGCTGTGCGCGTGCTCCAGCGCCGCGGCGGCCACCGGGTCGCTCGACACCTTGCGCCGCGCTGCCCCGAGCTCGACGCCGAGGGCCACGAGCCGCTGCTGGGCGCCGTCGTGCAGGTCGCGCTCGATCCGCCGGCGCTCCTCGTCGGCGGCACCGACGGCGGCCGTGCGGGTCTCCCTCAGCTGCACGGCCCGCCCCTCGGCCTGCACCGCGCGCGCCTGCGCCTGCCGGGCCGCCTCGACCGCCTCGGCGCGCGCCGACGACCCGAGCAGCGACCTGCCGAGCCGGRCGATGGCCAGCGACCCCGCCTGGGTGGCGAGGGCGGCGACCCACGCGCACACGACCGCCGCCGGGACCATCAGGACCAGCGGGATCGGCGGGTGGTGCAGGCCGCTGGTCAGGGCGACGACCGGGTAGGTGAGGCCGCCGAGTGCGAACCCGCTGAACACCGTCACCACGACGCTCTGGACCGTGAGCAGCAGGCCGGCGACCACCACGTAGGCCACGTGCGCCCAGGTCCGGCCGTCCGACAGGACCGCCCACCACGAGGCCCACATGCCGTCGCGGCGCGGGTAGGTCGGCGCGGGGATCTCGACGGACAGCTGGGCGCGCAGCCGGGCCCGCTCCTCGCGGGCGAAGGGACGGCCGGCCCAGAGGGTGGCGACGAGCATCGGGATGCCGACGAACAGGACCACCAGGCTCAGTGAGAGCGAGAGGGCGACGGTCARCCCGATCGCGGCGACCAGGATGACGAAGGAGCCGACGACGATCTGCKAGACGCCCCGCCAGGTCGCCACGGACACGGGCGCGGCAGCCAGTGCACGCAGGTCCGTGAAGGCGGGGGCGACGACGCGGAGGTCGTCGGACACGCTGCTCGGGGGTGTCGGGGAGCTCATGACAGTGACGCTAGGGGTCCGGGCGTGCGGGCAGACAGCCTGACCACCCACCAGGTCGGGGTGGGGTTGGCCCTACCCCCGACGCGCCGACGGGCCGGCCCCCGCGAGGAGGACCGGCCCGTCGTGGGTGCGACTAGCCGATCGTGCAGGTGGCGCCGTTCAGGGTGAACGCCGTCGGGTTGGTGTTGGTCCCCGTGTGGGAGCCGTTGAACCCGATGTCGGTGCTCTGGCCGGCGGCCAGGGTCCCGTTCCACGCGGCGTTCTTCGCGGTGACCGCCGTGCCGGTCTGGGACCAGTCGGCGCTCCAGCCCTGCGTGACCTTCTGGCCGTTGGCGAACGAGAACCCGAGGGTCCAGCCGTTGATCGCCGTGGTGCCGGTGTTGGTCACCTTGACGGAGGCCGTGAAGCCCGTGTTCCAGCTGCTGGCGGTGTAGGCCACCTTGCAGGAGCTGGTGGTGGTCGCGGTCTTCGTCGTCACCGAGAGGGCCGACGACGCGGCGGAGATGTTCCCCGCGACGTCCCGTGCCCGGACGGTGTACTGGTACGCCGTCGCCGCCGTGAGGCCGCTGTCGGTGTACGACGCGGTGGTCGGCGAGCCGACCTTCGTCGTGCCCCGGTACACGTCGTACCCGGCGAGGCCCGAGCCACCCGTGTCCGTGGACGCCGTCCACGTGAGGGCGACACTGGTCTCAGTGACGGTCGTCGCGACGAGGCCCGAGGGYACCGACGGGGCGATCGTGTCGACCGTGGTGGCCGGCGACGTCGTCACCGACAGGGCGGACGACGCCGCGGAGACGTTGCCCGCCACGTCCTTCGCCCGGACCGTGTAGGAGTACGCCGTCGCCGCCGTGAGGCCGGTGTCGGAGTACGACGTCGTCGTGGTGGAGCCGACCTTCGTCGTGCCCCGGTACACGTCGTACCCGGCCAGGCCGGACCCGCCCGTGTTGTCGGTCGACGCCGTCCAGGACAGCGTGAGGCTGTTCTGGGTGACCGCGCTCGCGGCGAGGCCCGTGGGGACGCTCGGCGCGGTCGTGTCGGTCGGCGTGGCCTTCGTGGTGACCGACAGGGCCGACGACGAGGCCGACACGTTGCCGGCGACGTCGCGTGCCCGGACCGTGTACGAGTACGCGGTCGAGGCCGTCAGCCCGGTCTCCGTGAACGACGTGGTGGTCGAGCTGCCGACCTTCGTCGTGCCGCGGTAGATGTCGTAGCCGGCGACGCCGGAGCCACCCGTGTTGTCCGTCGAGGCCGTCCACGAGATCGTGGCCGACGTCGCGGTCGTGGTGCCGGCCAGCAGGCCCGTCGGGACGCTCGGCGCGGTCGTGTCGGCCGGGGTCGTCGACGGGAACAGCCGGTCGTAGTCGGCCATGGCACCGGCGACGGCCGTCTGGGCCCAGAACCGGTGGAAGCTGAACGTCGGCGCGGCGCCGCCGTTCAGGTACGCCTGGACCTTGGACCACTGCGGGTCCGACTTGTACCAGGAGCGGATGTCGAGGAAGCTCACGCCCGGCTTGATGACGTCGCCGTTCGGCATCGTGCCGGTCCAGCCGGCGGGGATGTAGACGCCGTTGCCACCGGCCACGTACGGGTCGTCGAACCGCGCGAAGTCCGTGCGGGTCTCCGGCGCCGAGACGCCCAGCGGGTCCTGGTTCGAGGCCCAGATGGCGTCGAGCAAGGACTTCACCTTGGCCTGGATGGCCGTGTTGCCCGACTTGGCCGCGTAGAAGAGCAGCGTGCGGGACAGGTCACCCGCGACACCGACGTCCTGGCCGGTGCTCTTGATGGCGACCTTGAGGCCCGTGTTGGCGCCCGGGTTGGCCGAGTTCCAGGTGTCCGGCTTGCCGGTCCAGGTCAGCTCAGACGGGATGGACCAGGTGCTGCCGCTGACCGAGATGTTGGCCGCGGCCCACGGTGCCCACTTGTCGAGGATGGCCTTCGCCTGCGGGTTGCCCGACGCGTAGTACAGCTCCGCGACGCGCTGCATGCCCCACGCCTGCATGCCGAACCACTGGTTCGACGGCGGGTCGTTGTAGACCGGGGCCTCGGTGTACGCCATGCCGTAGAACGTCGGCGTCCCGGCCGGGGGCGTCGCGTAGGCGCCGTCCCAGCTGTTCGTCGCGCCACCGGCGATGCCGCCCTCGGGCGACTGGAGCCACGTGTAGAACTCGAGCTGCCGCGTCAGCGACGTGCCCCAGTCCGTCTTGGCGGTCGGCGACTTCGGCGTCAGCGCCGCGTCCGTCGACAGCACCCACGCCGCGAGCGGGTTCTGGTACCCGAAGTGCGCGTGCGACGACCCGATGCGCCAGGCCCAGCCGGCCGACGAGTCGTTGGCGCCGCCCCAGGCGTAGTACCAGGACAGCAGGTAGTGCTCGCTGCTCTTGCCGGACCCCGCGGGGCACGACGGCGAGGTGCAGCCGATGGTCTTGAAGTACTTGTCGAAGAGCGCGTACCGCAGGTAGTCGCCCATCTTGGCGGCCTTGGCCACCGTGCCGGCCACGTCGGCCTGCTTGCCCTGCGCGGTCGCCCACTGGTTGGCCCAGTACACGGCCTCGATCGAGCGCGCGTCGGCGTCCGGCGCGTCGGTGTACTTCCACTGCTTGGCGTACGACGAGTCCTTGGTGAACAGGTCGAGGAAGCCGTTGGTGCCGCCGTACTTGAACTCCTCGCACGACGGCTGCGGGACCGTCTCCCAGACCGACTCCTGCGGGCCGCGCTGGAAGGTGTTGATGTAGGACGTGCCGGTCGCCGTCGGGCCGAGCTCGCAGCCCGCTCCCGGGGTGGCGCCGAACCCGTACTTGTTGTCGACATCGGCGAGCCAGTGCATCGCGTAGATGTCCGACGTGCCGTACGTCGACTTCAGCTCCGCGCCGATCGGGTCCTGGCCGGAGGTGACGCCGCTGTTGAGCTGCGACGGGTACTGGTTCGGGTTGTTGAACTCCGAGGCGTACGTCGCCGGGCTGCTCGGGTTGTAGAACGAGTTGGTCGGCTGGTCGGCGCTGGTCGGGATCATGTACTTCTCGAGCGTGTCCCACGCGTGGTTCAGCGGCGCCCAGTCCTGGGTCACCTGCCCGTACAGCGCCTCGAGCCACAGCCAGTACGAGTAGGCCTCCGACGTGGTCTCGTGGCCGTAGTCGGGGGCCTCGACGATGAGGGTCTCGACCGAGTGGTAGGGGATGCCCTGCGCGCTGAAGTAGCCGTTCGCGGGGCTCTTGATCTTGTTGTACATCGTGAGGAAGCGCTGGGTGTACTCGCCGTCGGGGACGGCGGCGGCCAGCGGGGCGGCCGCGGGGACGGTGACCGTGGCGGGCAACGCTGCCGCCCCGGTCGCGGCCATGGCGGGTTGCATCCCGCAGATGGCCAGGAGCGATGCTGCGCTCAGGGTGGCGGTGGCCACCCAGGCAGATCGCCGTCGGGTCGATGAGGACATCATTCGTACCTTTCTGGCTGTCGGGCACGCCCCCGCTGCGTCGCGGGCACGGCCCGGCGCCCCGCACGCGGGCGCGCGGGAGCGGTGACGGAGGTGCGCGAAGGAACTGACCGTCGGCGCCGGGGCAGCCCGCTCCTGTGCGGGTCTCCGGGCGTGCGGCGGTCCGGTCGGCAGCAACTGTCGTTCCGCGCACAGGGAGCGTCCAGACTCCTAAACGATTCGATGGGAGCGCGACCACGGGCTGCCGCGGCCACCTGACAGCAAGGTCCGCGCAACTACGGGTCCGGACCCGTGGATGCTCGGACGTTGCGGGTGGTGCGTCAGGAGGCCCGGTGCGTCAGGAGGCCCGGTGGGTCAGGAGGCCCGCGTCGGCACGGCCACGCCGCGCGTGAGGCGGTCGAACGCGAGAGCCATCGCGGCCACGATCAGGACGGCCGCCACGGTGGCGACGAGCAGGGGCCGCGAGCCGTCGAACCAGGCGGCGGTGGAGACCGGGCCCGCGTTCTGCGCGAACAGCGCCGAGACCAGGAGGACCGGACCCGCCGTCAGCGGCAGCGCGAGCGTCCCCCACCACCCGCCGAGCCGCTGGTAGGACATGCCGACCAGCAGGCCGGAGACGTAGGCGACGACGAAGATCAGGGTGTTGGCGACGAAGGAGTCGAGGGCGCTCGTCGAGTCCGGCGAGAAGCCGTCGAGGATCCTCCACTCCCAGCCCATCGCCCCGAACACCGCGCGCTCGACCAGCAGCAGGCCGCCGAACACGAGGCCGTAGACCAACCCGGTGGCCACAGCCGCGATCAGCGCACCCAGCGACAGCGACCTGCGGGTCAGCCCCGTGGCCACGTGCACGGGCAGGTACGCCGCCGTCAGTCCGATGAACACGGCGAACGGGAACCACAGCGCCCCCTGCTGACTGAAGGCGACGACGCTGGTCCCGGGGGTGCCGAGGCGGTCGATCACCGCGATCACCAGGGCCAGCACCACGACCGCGATGCTCCAGAACCAGGCCGCGAGATACAGGTGGACCCTCAGCAGCCACCGGGCCGTCGCGGTGACGGTGCTCCGGGTCGGTGCCGCGGGCAGGTCGATGCTCATCGCGCAGCCTCCGTGGTCGCTCGCTCGGTCAGGTGCACGAACAGGTCCTGCAGGGCCACCGCACCGAGCTCGAGGCCGGCCGCGGCCGCCCGCTGCTCGTCGTCCGGCCGCGAACCGACGAGGGTCACCTGCGCGGTGCGGCCCAGCTCACGGCGGGCGACGACCTCACGGCCCGCGGCGAACGCCTCGACGGACTCCGCAGGGCCGGTCACGGTGAACCCGCTCGAGCGCAGCGCGTCCGCGTCGGCGACGGTGAGCACCGACCCGCGATCGAGGACGACGACGTCCTCGAGCAGGCGCTCGACCTCGCCGATCAGGTGGCTGGACAGCACGATCGTGCGCGGGTGCTCCACCCAGTCGGCCAGCAGGGCGTCGTAGAACGCGTACCGCGACGGCGCGTCCATGCCCAGGTGCACCTCGTCGAGCAGCGTCAGCGGCGCCCGCGTCGCGATGCCGAGCACGACGCCGAAGGCCGACCGCTTGCCGCGGGAGAGGCGACGGGGCTGGCGGGTCGGGTCGAGCTCGAACGTGTCGAGCAGCGAGCCCGCGAGCTCATGGTCGAAGTGCGGCCGGCGGTCCGCGACGAAGCTCAACGTCTCCGCGAGGGGCCGGTCGAGAATCACGTCGCCGCTCTCCCGGACCAGGCAGGTGCCCGCCATCACCCGTTCGTTCTCCCAGGGGTCCTCCCCGTCGACCAGCAGCACCCCCGAGGTCCGGCGCCGGAACGCGGCGATCAGCGACAGTGCCGTGGTCTTGCCCGAGCCGTTGCGTCCGAGCAGCCCCGTGATGACGCCCGGACGCAGGGTGAAGGTCACCGCGTCCAGCGCCGTCGTCGACCCGTACCGGGCCGTGAGGTCGCGCAGCTCGACTCCGAAGCCGCTCATCGGGGTCCCTCCTGGATCCGTCGGACGATCTCGTCGACCCCGATGCCGAGCACCCGGGCCTGCGCCAGCACCGGGTCTAGGACGTCGACGAAGAAGCTGGCGCGCCGCTCGGCCAGCAGCCGCTCGCGGGCACCCTCGGCGACGAACATGCCGATGCCGCGGCGCTTGTAGAGGACGCCCTCGTCGACCAGCTCGGTGAACGCCTTGGCGGCGGTCGCCGGGTTGATCCGGAACGTCGTGGCGTACTGCGTGGTGGACATGACCTGCTCCTCCGCCCGGAGGGCCCCCGACATGACGTCGTCACGGATCTGGTCCGCGATCTGCACGTAGAGGGGGTCACGCCCGTCGAACACGACGCATCCTCCTCACGTTCAGCGGTTCATTACCTGACCAACTAACCACAGAACCATCGCGAAGGCAACCCCCTCCCATCGGGCGCCCGCAGGTCCGGTCGCCGGGACTGCCCAGACAGACAGCAACGTCCCAGCACCTAGGGGTGGGGACCCATAGATGCTCGGACGTTGCGGGTGGTGTCAGACGGTGGTGAGGCGCTCGGCGGCCACCAGCTCGGCGATCTGGACCGCGTTCAGCGCGGCACCCTTGCGGAGGTTGTCGTTGCTGATGAACAGCGCGAGGCCCCGGCCGCCCTCGACGCCCTCGTCCTGGCGCAGGCGGCCGACGAACGACGGGTCCTGCCCGGCGGCCTGCAGGGGCGTCGGGACGTCGGTCAGCTGGACGCCGGGGGCGTGTGCCAGCAGCTCGGCGGCGCGCTCCGGCGACAGGGCCCGCTCGAACTCCGCGTTGATCGACAGCGAGTGGCCCGTGAACACCGGGACGCGGACGCACGTGCCGGAGACCAGCAGGCCGGGGAGGTCGAGGATCTTGCGCGACTCGTGGCGGAGCTTCTGCTCCTCGTCGGTCTCGAAGGAGCCGTCGTCCACCAGGTTTCCCGCCAGCGGGATGACGTCGAACGCGATCGGCGCGACGTACTTCACGGGCGCGGGCAGCGTGACGGCGGACCCGTCGTGGACCAGCGCGAGCGTGTCCTGGGTGACCGCGGCGCGGATCTGGCTGTCGAGCTCGTCGGCCCCCGCCAGGCCCGAGCCGGAGACGGCCTGGTACGTGGACACGACCAGCCGCTTCAGGCCGGCCTCGTCGTGCAGGACCTTGAGCACCGGCATCGCGGCCATGGTGGTGCAGTTCGGGTTGGCGATGATGCCCTTGACGGCGTCGGCCAGGGCGCCGGGGTTCACCTCGGAGACGATGAGCGGGACCTCGGGGTCGCGACGCCAGGCCGACGAGTTGTCGATGACGAGCGCGCCCGCGGCGGCGAACCGCGGGGCGTGGACCTTGGAGGCTGCGCCGCCCGCGGAGAACAGGGCGACGTCGATGCCGGAGAGGTCCTCGGTCTCGACGTCCTCCACCACGACGTCCGTGCCCTTCCACGGCAGGGTCGTGCCGGCGGAGCGCGCGGACGCGAAGTAGCGGATCGAGGCGACGGGGAAGTCGCGCTCCTCGAGCAGGCGGCGCATGACGCCGCCGACCTGGCCGGTCGCGCCGACCACCGCGATGTTCAGTCCCATGGCCCTACCGTCCCGTCCCGCCGTACACGACGGCCTCGTCTTCCGTGGAGTCCAGGTCGAACGCCGTGTGCACCGCGCGGACGGCGTCGTCCAACGAGTCCGCGCGCGTGACCACGGAGATCCGGATCTCCGACGTCGAGATCATCTCGATGTTGATGCCGGCGTCCGACAGCGCGGCGAAGAACCGCGCGGAGACGCCGGGGTGCGACTTCATGCCCGCGCCGATGAGCGAGAGCTTGCCGATGGTGTCGTCGTACTGCAGCGACGCGAAGCCGATGTCGGGCTGGTGCTCGGTCAGGGCCGCCGTGCCGGCCGCGCCGTCCGTCGCCGGGAGCGTGAAGGAGATGTCCGTCAGGCCCGTCGCCGCGACCGAGACGTTCTGCACGATCATGTCGATGTTGACGCCGGCACCGGCGACGACCTCGAAGATGCGCGCGGCCTTGCCCGGCACGTCCGGGACGCCGACGACCGTGATCTTGGCCTCGCTGCGGTCGTGCGCGACGCCGGCGATGATCGGCTGCTCCACGGTCTCTCCCTCGTCTGCAGGCTGGTCGGTCACCAGCGTGCCCTTGTGTGTGCTGAACGACGAACGCACGTGGATCGGTACCCCGTAGCGCCGGGCGTACTCGACGCAGCGCAGCACGAGCACCTTGGCGCCGCTGGCCGCGAGCTCGAGCATCTCGTCGTAGCTGACCCGGTCGAGCTTGCGGGCGTTCGGCACGATGCGCGGGTCGGCGGTGAACACGCCGTCGACGTCGGTGTAGATCTCGCAGACGTCCGCCTTGAGCGCCGCCGCGAGCGCGACCGCCGTGGTGTCCGAGCCGCCGCGGCCGAGCGTCGTCACGTCGTTGGTCGACGGGTTGACGCCCTGGAAGCCGGCGACGATGGCGACCGACCCCCGCGCGACCGTGTCGCGGATGCGGCTGGGCGTGACGTCGATGATCCGCGCTTTGCCGTACGCCTCGTCGGTGATCACGCCGGCCTGCTGGCCCGTGAACGACTTGGCCTCGACCCCGAGGTTGTGKATCGCCATGGCCAGCAGCGACATCGAGATGCGCTCGCCGGCCGTCAGCAGGATGTCCATCTCGCGCTGCGGCGGGAGCGGCGTCACCTGCTTGGCCAGGTCGATGAGCTCGTCCGTGGTGTCGCCCATGGCGCTCACGACGACGACGACGTCGTGGCCGGCGCGCTTCGCCTCGGCCACCCGCTTCGCGACGCGCTTGATGCTGCTGGCGTCGGCGACGGAGGAACCGCCGTACTTCTGCACGATCAGGGCCACGGGAGAGCTCTTTCGCGGGCTCGGGACAGGACCGGGCGAGTGTACGGCCGTGCCCAGCAGGTGGGCAGGGAGTTTCAGATGCCGGATCACGGCCGCTCAGCCTGCACAGCATCCGCACAGACCCGCGAGCCGAACCTGCCCGCTGATGCCCGGCCCGGCCCTACGGTGACGCCATGTCGAGCACCGTCGATGACGACACCGTGACCGCACCCCCGCCCCCTTCCGCACCGGGCGACGGCATCGTCGCGCGCGGCCTGCACCGGGCGTTCGGGCCGGTCAAGGCCCTGGACGGCGTCGAGCTGACCGCCCGCGCCGGAGCGGTGACCGCGCTCGTCGGCCCCAACGGCTCGGGCAAGACCACCTTGCTGCTGGTGCTCGCCGGGCTCCTGGTGCCCGACTCGGGGTCGGTGACGGTCGCCGGGCACGACCCCGTCACGCACGGCGCGGCCGCCCGGGCCCGCACGGGCTGGATGCCCGACACCTTCGGCACCTGGGACTCGCTGACCGCGCGCGAGGTCCTGCTGACCTTCGCCGCCGCGTACCGGCTGGCCCCGGCGACCGCGGCCCGGCGCGCGACCGAGCTGCTGGCCACCGTGCACCTCTCCGAGTACGCGGACCGCCCGGCCTCCGTCCTGTCCCGCGGGCAGAAGCAGCGGCTCGGCCTGGCCCGCGCCCTCGTGCACGACCCGTCGGTGCTGCTGCTCGACGAGCCGGCGAGCGGCCTCGACCCCCGTTCCCGGGTCGACCTGCGGATCCTGCTGCGCCGGCTGGCCGACGAGGGCCGCACGGTGCTCGTCTCCAGCCACGTGCTGTCCGAGCTGGACGAGATGGCCGACGACGCGGTCTTCCTGTCGAAGGGCCGCACGGTCGTCCCGGTCGCCGACGCCTCGCCGACCCGGACCTGGCACGTCCGCGCGCTCTCGCTCGAGGCCCTCACCACGTGGCTCACCAGCGCGGGCGCGGCCTGGCAGGCCGACGACGCACCCGTCGCGCCCACCGGCGCGGGCGGCGTGCTGCTCGAGGTCGACGGCGAGGAGGGCGCCGCGCGCCTGGTCCGCGACGCCGTCGCCGCAGGCGTACCCCTCGTGTCCCTGGTGCCCGTCGGCGGGGCACTCGAACAGGCCTACCTGACCCTCGAGGAGGAGCGGCGATGACGCTGTCCGAGGTCGAGCTCGACCACGAGCCGTCGACGACGCCACCGCGGTCCCCCCGGTCGACGACGTGGGGGCTGACCTGGCACGGCGTCCGCACGGTCGCCGTCCTCGAGCTGCGGCAGCGGGTGCGGTCCACGCGGTGGGTCGTGGCGCTGATCGTGTGGTTCGTCGTCGTCGGCGGCATCACGCTGCTCACGTCCGGCGCCCTGCGCACCTTGGCCTCCGGCGACTCGACCCCCGCGGGTTCGCAGGGACCCCTGCTGTTCGGCGCGGTGACGTTCCTGGTGCTGGGACTCGGCCTGCTGGTCACGCCGACCCTCGCGTCGACCGGCATCAACGGTGACCGCAACGCCGGGACGCTCGCCACCCTGCAGGTCACGCTGCTGACGCCCGCGGAGATCGCGACCGGCAAGCTGCTCGCCGCGTGGGCGGCCGCGTGCGCCTTCCTCGTCGCGAGCCTGCCGTTCTTCGCGATCGCGCTGGCGCTGGGCGGGACCCCCGGGACGTCGCTGCTGCGGGTCGTGATCGTCGTCGCGGTCATCCTCGCGGCGGTCTGCGGGATCGGTCTCGGCTTCTCCGCCCTGACCACCCGCTCCGCCGGCTCCACGGTGCTGACGTTCCTCACGGTCGCTGGCCTGACCCTGCTGACGCTCGTGATGTTCGGCGTCACGTACCCGTCGATCTCGACGACGCAGCAGGTCGAGGTGTACACGGTGCCGCCCGACTGGGACGGCTCGCCCACCGTGGACTGCACGGTCCAGACGCAGGAGCGGTCCGTCGCGCACACCGAGCGCACGTGGTGGCTGCTCGGCCTCAACCCCTTCGTCGTCGTCGCCGACGCGGCCGGGACGGCGGAGTACGACTCCCAGTCGCCCAACAACAACGACCCGCTGGGCGCCATCCGCGACGGCGTCCGTGAGCTGCGCGCCGGGCCGCAGATCCCGCTGCAGGAGTGCTGGGTCGACGACTCCAGCGGCGCGGACCCGAGCACCGTGTCGCACGCACCCGTGTGGCCCTGGGGGCTCGCCGTCAACGTGCTGCTCGGCGCCGCCGGGTTCGTGGTCGCCGTCCGCCGGCTCCGGGTCCCGACGCGCAAGCTCGCCCGCGGGACCCGCGTGGCCTGATCAGCCTCGGTCCGGTGTCAGGGCTGCAGGGCGTCGTACTCCGCCTCGGCGGCTGTGCCTTCGCGTCGCCTGGTGAGGTCAGGGCTGCAGGGCGTCGTACTCCGCCTCGGCGGCGACGTCGTCCTCCACGTCGAGCCGCAGGTGCGCSAGCATCGTCTGCAGGGTGCGCAGSACGCTCGAGGCGCGCTCGCCCCAGTCSGACAGGTACGAGAACTGCCACCACCACAGGGCCTCGAGCACGCCGCCGGTCTCGTAGTGCCGCAGGCCCTGGGCCAGCGCGCCGGCGATCGCGACGAGGTCGCCCGACACGCTCGCGGGCTGGACGTCGATGCCCAGCAGCGGGTCGACCACCTCGGCGTACTCGTCGATGCCCTCGAACACGTTGGCCAGGTTGGCGCGCAGCGGCTCGACGTCCGGGTCGGGGCCGAGGTCCGGCTCGAAGCGCTCCGCGGGGACCACGTCGGTGGTCGCGCCGAGCCGGGCGCCGGCGGCCAGCATGTCGCTGACCGCGAGCAGGAGCAGGGGCAGCGACGCGTCCGGGTTGGCGCCCGACGCCACCTCGGTGATCGTCGTCAAGTAGCTGCGGGCCTCGGTCGCGACCGCGCTGGCGATGTCGCGGAGGTCCGCGTCGGCCGGTGTGCTCATCTGCAGCCCCCTACGCGCTGATCCGTCGACGGCCCTCGAACGCCCGCCCGAGCGTGACCTCGTCGGCGTACTCCAGGTCCCCACCGACCGGCAGTCCCGACGCGAGCCGACTGACCGTCAGGCCCATCGGCACCAGCAGGCGGGCAAGGTAGGTGGCCGTGGCCTCGCCCTCGACGTTCGGGTCCGTGGCCAGGATGACCTCGGTGACCGTGCCGTCCGCCAGCCGGGTCATCAGCGGCGCGATGCGCAGGTCGTCCGGGCCGACGCCCGCGATCGGGTTGATGGCCCCGCCGAGCACGTGGTACTTGCCGCGGAACTCGCGGGTGCGCTCGATGGCGACGACGTCCTTGGGCTCCTCGACCACGCAGATGGTCAACGGCGAGCGGCGCGGGTCCCGGCAGATGCGGCACTGCGGCTCCTGCGCGACGTTGCCGCAGATCTCGCAGAAGCGGACGCGGAGCTTGACCTCGGTGAGCGCGTCGGCCAGCCGTCGCACGTCCGCCGGGTCCGCCGAGAGGATGTGGAACGCGATGCGCTGGGCGCTCTTGGGACCGACCCCGGGCAGCCGCCCGAGCTCGTCGATCAGGTCCTGGACCGCGCCTTCGTACACGACCGCCAGCCTACGGGGTCGCGGCCGCGGGGCCGCCCGACGCGGGGCCGCCGGCGGCGGGGTTCTCGGACGTCGGRCTCTCCGGTGCGGGGCCGCCCGACGCGACCAGCTCGACCTCGAAGCCCTCGCCGTCCTCCAGGTAAGCCGCGTAGTGGTCGGGGCCGCCCGCGTACGGGTGCCGGTCCGCGAACAGCAGCGACCAGCCGTGCTGCGGCGCCGACGCCACGAGCGCGTCGAGCTCCGCGCGGGTGCCCGCGTGGAACGCGAGGTGGTTCAGCCCCGGCCGCAGCCGGTCGTGGGGCGCCGACGCCACGTCGGGCCCCGACTCGAGCACCACGTACGGTCCCGACGCCCGGCCCCAGCTCGCGCCGTCCGGCCAGCGGTCGCGCACCTCGTAGCCCAGGTGCGCGAGCAGCCAGCCCCAGCTCCGCTCGGCGGTCGGGAGGTCGGCGACCCAGATCTCCAGGTGGTGGAGGGCGCCGCGCATCTCGGCGGTCACGGCGTGCGACCCGGTCGGTGCGCACCCGGCCGACGCGGCGCGCTCACGACGTGCCGTCGTCCAGCTGCTCGTCGATGACCGTGCCGCCGAGCATCTGCGCGACCAGGGGCGCGCCCATGAGGCTCGACGTGGTGATGTCGGGGTCGTCCGGCGACGGCTCGTCCGGCACGCCCGGGATCACCCGCGACGCCGACTCGCGGGCCGCAGCCATGCCGCGCTCCCGGGCGGTGCCGGGCGCGCTGGGCGGCGGCTCGTGGGCCAGGTCCGGCGGGGGCGGGGCGGCCTCGCCCGGCTCACCGGGCTCGTCGTGCGGGGGTTCGACGGCCGGGGGCTCGTCGTCCCACGACGCCGCCGCCTCGGCCGGCGTGACGGCGCGCGGGTTGGCGCGGTCGTCCGGGGAGCCCTTGGGCGTCGGCGCGGCCGACGGAGCCGGTGCGGACTGCGCCGCCGACGCCTGCTCGGCGAGGATCCCCTCGACCCGGACGTCGAAGCCCAGGGTCTCGCGCACCGCCCGGGCGACGACGTCCGCGTGGGCGCCGTTGCGGAACGTCGTGGCCAGGGCCGGGTTGTCGAAGGCGATGCGCAGGGTCGTCGCGTCGAGCTCGGCCACCTGCGCGTTCCGTGGGTCGATGAGCGCCCAGGTCACGCGGCGCAAGCCCTTGACGGTCTCCAGCACCTCGGGCCAGCGACGGCGGAGCACCTCCGTGTCCGCGCCGCCGGTGGAGCGACCGGCGGTCGGCGCGGGGGCGGCCGGAGGCTGGGCGACGGGTGCGGCGGGCGCGGCATCCGCCGGAGCC
>NZ_JBFULZ010000046.1:0-24849 GCF_054049635.1 Cellulomonas sp. P5_C6
AGGACGACCTGGCCGGCCTGGTGACCCGGCACCTGCTCGACGACCCGACGATGGTCGCCCTCCCCGCGGACCACCCGGCGGCCGACCGGCCCGACCTGGACCTCGGCGACCTGGCCGGCGAGTCGTGGATCGCCGGCTGCCCGCGGTGCCGGGGCCACCTGCTCAGCGCCGGCGCCGCGTGCGGGTTCGCGCCGTCCATCGCGTACGCGACCGACGACTACGTCGCCGTGCTCGGGCTGGTCGCCGCAGGTCTCCGGGTCGCGCTGCTGCCCGAGCTGGTCCGGCCGACCGCCGAGCGGCAGCCCGGCGTCGTCGTCCGGCGGGCCACGGGGACGTCCGTGCGGCAGGTGCACGCGGTCACGACGCCCGACCTGCTGCGGGTGCCGGGGGTGGTGGCGACGATCGAGGCGATCGCCGCCGTGGCCGCGGCCCGCTGACGCCTCAGCGGCCGAGAGCCAGCGCGTCCTGCACGGCCGTCTCGGCCGGCCCGGCGTAGACCGGCGACCGGCCGGTCGCGGCGTCGAGCGCGGCCCGCCACGACGCCGGCAGCTCGCGTGCCCGCCAGGTCAGCGCCTGGACCGGCCGGACCGACGTCGACGAGACGCCGACGCCGGTGACCGCGATGCCGGCCTCGGCGCACGAGAACAGCGCCCGGCGCAGGTGGTAGTCCTGCGTGACCACGACCGCGTCGTCGACGCCGAACACCTCGTGGGCCCGGACGCAGGAGTCGTGGGTGTCGAAGCCGGCGTAGTCGCGGACCACGTGCTCGGCCGGGACCCCGTGCGCCACCAGCCAGTCGAGCATGGCGGTGGGCTCGTCGTGACTGGCGTGCGCGTTGTCGCCGCTGACCAGGATCACGTCGACGGTGCCGCGCTCGTACAGCTCGCGCGCCGCGTCGAGCCGGCGGGCGAGGTACACCGACGGGCTGCCGTCGGGCTTGAGCCCGGCGCCGAGGACGAGGGCGACCGGGGTGGGCGGGACGTCGTCGGCGGCACGGACCTTCGCCTGTCCGAGGCCCTGGACCCACAGGATCGGTACGACGACCAGCACGGACGCGACGGCGACCACGATCCAGGCGACGCGTCGGCGGGTGCTCACGCCCGGAGCGTAGAGCTCGGACGTCGGCTCGCGTGACGACTTCGTTCCGCTGGGCGGAACGAACTCCTCACGCGAGAGTGGTCAGAGGCCGGCCAGCCAAGCGGAGACCGCGTCGGCGACGGCCGCGGCGCTCGTCGGCTGGTGCGGGCCGGGCAGGAAGACCGTGGTGACCGGACCCGGGATCGCGGCCAGGTGCTCGGACAGCTCCGCGGGCGAGCCGAACGGATCGGTCGTGCCCGAGACCGCCAGGACCGGCACGTGGATCTCCGGCAGGTGCGCGACGCGCAGCGTCGTCGGCTTACCCGGTGGGTGCAGGGGGTAGGAGAGGAGGACGAGTCCCGCGGCCGGGAGACCCTCGGCGACGGCCATCGAGCACATGCGGCCGCCGAACGAGCGGCCGCCCAGCACCACGGACCCGGTACCGACGCCCAACGACTCCGCGAAGGCCGACGCCTGGTCCCGCACGCTCGCGATCGCCGGCGCCGCGGTCTTCGGGAGGTCGATCCGCAGGACCGGCAGCGGGGCGACGGCCTTCTCGATCGCGACCAGCWGCGGGCTCTGGCGGGTGCCGCCGAAGCCGGGGGCGAGGACGAGGCCGGCGACGCTCATGACAGGCCCAGCACCGAGCTGATCGTGCGGACGACGCCGTTCTCCGTGTTGGCCGGCGCGACGAACCGGGCGTKGGCGCGGACGTCGGGGTGCGCGTTGTCCATGGCGAACGACCAGTGGGCGGCGTCGAGCATGCCGATGTCGTTGAAGTAGTCGCCGAACACCATCGTCTGGTCGGGCGTGATCCCGAGGGCGGCCTGGACCGCGCGCAGGGCGTGCCCCTTGTCGGCCGTCGGGCTCATGGCGTCGACCCAGTGCTCGCCCGAGACCAGGCCGTCGAACGGCTGCAGCAGCGGGCCCGCGCCGGTGGCGGCCGAGCCGAAGTCGTAGACCGCGACCTTGAGCACGTCGTCCTCGACGGTCAGCAGGTCGTCGACGACCTCGAGCTTCGCGTAGTACGGCGTCGCCTGGTCCAGGAACGCGTCGTCGGAGCGCTCGACGTAGGCCGACCGCTTGCCGCACAGGACCGTGCCGAGGTCCAGGTGCGTGGCCGCACGCACCGCGGTGATCACGGCGCGAGCCCGTGACAGGCCCAGGCAGTCGGAGCTGATCTCCTCGTCGTGCTGGAGGACGTACGAGCCGTTCTCCGCGATGTACACCAGCTCGTCGCGGCCGAACTGGCGCCGCAGGGTGGCGTACTGGCGGCCGCTCGCCGGGCACAGCAGGATCCCGCGTGCGTCCAGCTGGTCGAGCAGCGGCCAGAAGTCGCCGTGTATCCGCTTCTCGTCGTCCAGCAGCGACCCGTCCATGTCCACCGCGATGAGCCGGATGTCGGGGACGGGGTCGAAGACGGGGGGTTCCACGGACCGATCCTCCCATCCGGCGATCAGGCGGCCTCGCGGGCCAGGTGCTCGACGGTCGCGGTGAGGGCCTGCAGGCCGGTCTCGACGTCGGCCAGGCTCACGCCCTCGTCGGGGTGGTGGCTGATGCCGTCGGGGTTGCGCAGGAAGAGCATGCCGACGCCGGTGATCGCCCCGATGGCCATGGCGTCGTGCCCGGCGCGGCTGAACAGGGCGGGGACGTGCCGGCGGCCGGTGTCCTCGATCCCCGCGCGCACGACGTCCTGCAGAAGGCCGTCGCACATGACCGCGGGGGCCTCGTGCAGCTCGCGCGCCGACCAGGTCAGGCCGCGGCGGCCCGAGATCTCGTCGAGCTCGCGCGTGATGGCGCCCCAGACGCGGTCGCGGTCGTCGTCGTGCTCGCCGCGCAGGTCGACGGTCAGCCGGGCCTCGCCGGGCACCACGTTGACCGCGCCCGGGAACGTCTCCAGGCGGCCGACCGTCCCGATGATGTGGTGCTCCGCGCGGCACAGCCGCTCGACGGCGAGCGCGACCTCGCTGGCGCCGAGCAGCGCGTCGTKCCGCTTCTCGTACCGCGCGCCGCCCGCGTGCCGGGCCTCGCCGTCGATCTGCACGGCGAACCGYCGGGCGCTCGCGATCGAGGTGACGACGCCCAGCGGTGCGCCTCCGTCGTCCAGCTCCGGGCCCTGCTCGATGTGCGCCTCGAGGTACCCGACCAGCGACTCCCGTGAGCGCGCCGCCGCACCGATGCGGCCGGGGTCGAGGCCGAACTCGCTGAACGCGGTGCGCAGGGTCGTGCCGTGCTCGTCGGTGAGGTCCCACCACGAGTCGTGCCAGCGGCCGGCCATCGCGGAGCTGCCCAGCAGGGCGGTGCCGAAGCGCGCGCCCTCCTCGTCCCAGAACGCGACGACGTCGAGCCCGAACGGCATCTGCGGAGCCCCGGGCCCCAGCGCGCGGACCACCTCGATCGCCATGAGCACCCCGAGGATGCCGTCGTAGCGGCCGGCGTCGCGGACGGAGTCGAGGTGCGAGCCCAGCAGCAGCGAGGGCGCCTCGGGGTCGCGACCCGCCAGGTGCCCGCAGAGGTTGCCGGCCTCGTCCTGCCACGTGTCCAGCCCGACCTCGCGCATCCAGCGGGCGGCCACCCGGTTCACGCGGGCGTGCTCGGGGGACAGGTAGACGCGCTCGATCCCGCCGGCCATCGAGGTGTACGTGGCGAGCTCGTCGCACCGCGCTATGATCCGGCGCGCCGCGGCCCTGACGTCGAGCATCAGGCCGCCCAGGACTCGTAGGCCGCGTCGACCCCGCCGCCGGTCGGCACGCGCGCCCCGGCCCKCCGCAGCACCTGCTCGAGGGCGGCGAGCGTGACCAGCACGGTGTCCAGCCGAGCGTTGGCGCCCATGGTGCCGATCCGCCAGACGCGGCCGTGGAGCGGGCCGAACGACGTGCCGATCTCGATGCCGAAGTCCTGCAGCATCGCGCCGCGCGCCGCGTCGCCGTGGACGCCGTCGGGGATCTCGACCGCGACCACGTTGTTCATCTTGTGCGCGACGTCGCCGAACACGGTGAGCCCGAGCCCGCGGACGCCGGCGAGCATGGCGAGGCCGGCCCGCTCGTGCCGGTCGATGACGGCCTGCCGGCCCTCCTCGAGGATGATCCGGGCGCACTCGCGGGCGGCGTACAGCATGCTCGTCGCCTCGGTGTGGTGGTTGAGGCGCCGCGGCCCCCAGTAGTCGAGCACCATGCCGAGGTCGAAGTAGTTGGAGTGCACGGGCTCGCCGGTGTCTTCGTCCGACTCCTCGCGGATGCCCGCCTCGATGCGCCGCCGCCCCCGGATCACGTCGACCGCGCGGTCCGACAGGCTGATCGGCGCGCTCCCCGACGGGCCCGACAGGCACTTCTGCAGGCCGGCGGTCGCCGCGTCGACGCTCCAGGCGTCCATCTCGAACGGGTTGCCGCCCAGGGAGGCSGTCGCGTCCGTGTAGAACAGGACGCCGTGCTTCGCGCAGACGGCGCCGAGCTCGTCCAGCGGCTGGTTCATGGTGGTCGACGTGTCGCCCTGCACCATCGCCAGCAGGTGCGGCCTGACCCGGACGATCGCCTCCTCGACGGCCGACGCGGTGAACACCTGCCCCCACGGCACCTCGATGGTGTGCACCTCGGCCTGCGCCCGCAGCGCGATCTCCGCGAGCAGGTGCCCGAACCGGCCGAACACCGGGACCAGCACGCGCTGCCCGGGTCGCACCAGCGACACGATCGCCGCCTCGATCCCCGCCCGGGACGTGCCGTCCACCAGCAGCGTCGCCTCGTTGGTCGTCGCGAAGACCTCGCGGTAGAGCGCCATCGTCTCGGTCATGTACCCCGTCATCACCGGGTCGTACTGGCCGATCAGCGGCGTGGACAGCGCCCGCAGCACGCGCGGGTCGGCGTTGACCGGACCCGGACCCATGAGCAGGCGGGCGGGCGGGTTCACCGGGGTGGTCATGCGGGGCCTCCGAGATCTCTGGCAGAACGGACGAGGGAGAGGTCGCTGCCTCGAGGGCCGACGAGGCAGACGCCCACCGGCGCCGGGCCGAGCGTCGACGGGACGCGCAGGGCGGGCACCGACAGCGCGGGCAGGCCGCCGATGCCCGCGAGGGCGGTCATGCGCAGGGTCGCGCCGCGGACGCGGTCGAGCTCGTCGGGTGTCGCGGTCCGCGCGGGGGCCGGGCCGGGCGTCGTCGGCAGCACCAGGACCGCGTCGTCGACGATCCCCCGGACCACCGTCGCGAGCCGCTCGACCTCGGCGCGCGCGGACGCCTCGTCGGACGCGGTGACGTCACGGGCGACCGCGAACCGCTCCCGGACCCCCGGGCCGACCGCGTCGGGGTGCCCCGTGATCCAGTCGCCGTGCGCGCGCCAGGCCTCGGCGGCCTGCAGCACCCGGAAGGCCTCGAACCACGTGTCGAGCGGCCCGACGTCGACCTGCTCGACCGTCCCGCCGCACCACGCCTCGAACGCGTCCCGCGTCGCCGGGTCGACCAGCTCGAGGACCTCGGCCGGGACGACCCGACGGGTCGGCAGACCCGGTGCGTCGCCCTCCAGGCACCACGCGGCGACGGCCTCGAGCGTCCGACCGTCCCGGGCGAGCCAGCCGACCGTGTCGAACGACGGAGCCAGCGGCAGCATGCCCTGCCGCGGCACCAGCCCGTGCGTGGTGCGCAGGCCCCAGAGGCCCTGGTAGCTCGCGGGGACGCGGACGGACCCGGCGGTGTCGCTGGCCAGACCCACGTCGGCCTGGCCCGTCGCCACCGCCGTCGCGGGGCCGCTGGACGAACCGCCGGGCAGCGCGCCCGGCAGTGCCCCGTTGGCGGGGGTGCCGTAGTGCGGGTTGGCGCCGGTGATCGAGTACGCGAGCTCGTCCGTCCGGGCCAGGCCGCGGACCGACGCGCCACCCCTGAGCAGGTCGAGGACCACGGGGGCGTGCTGGCGCTCGCGGGCGGCGCCGAGCAGCCACGTGGGGTTGCCGGCGCCGATGCGGTAGCCGCGGACGGCGAAGACGTCCTTGACCGCGACGCGCAGCCCCAGCAGCGGACCCTCGAAGGCGCCCTGGTAGAGCGGGTCGCCGACCGTGCGCCACACGGACCGGTCGAAGCTGGGGGTCCGCCCGGTGACGTGCGCGGCCGTGATGCGCCAGCGGCCGTCCGCGCGCTGCCACACCTGCGTCTGGAGCCCGGTGCCGCCGCCGTCGTACCGCGACGTCGCGACGACCAGCCAGCAGTCGTCGGCGAGGCGGCGGGACTCCACGCGGTCCAGCACCCGCGGCGCGATCCCGCCGCGGGCGCTGCGGAACGCGCTGATGGCGTCGTGGCCGACGAGCAGGCCCGAGCTGTCGCCGCGCATCGTGGACGGCCCGGGGGCGAACGCGTCGTCGAGGGCGGCGACGTCGTCGTCGGCGAGCGCGCGCTCGTAGGCGTCGAACGCCGCCTGCAGGTCGTCGGGGATCACAGGGACACCCTCTCGAAGTCGGCCACGCGGATCCGGGCGTGCGCGCCGCACACCTGGTCGACCACCTGCGAGATGTCGATGTCGGTCGCCGCCGACAGGTACGCGTACGCGAGGTGCTCGTCGAGCCCCCAGCGTGCCTGCAGGAGCGCGAGCGCGGCCCGCACGCACTTGCGGACGGCCTCGGCGAGGTCCTTGTCCAGCCCGGTCGGCACCAGGTACTCCGGCGTCTCCACCAGCGGTCCGCTCACCGGACCGAACCGCGCGACTGCCTCGGCGGCCGGCACGACGTCGAACCGGAGCGTGACCCGCAATGACGCCTCGAGCGCGGTGAGCGCCACCTCGCCGTCGCCCTGCGCGAAGTGCGGGTCGCCGACGTAGGCCAGCGCGCCCGGCACCTGCACCGGCAGGTAGAGCGTGGTGCCGACCTGCAGGAGGTTGATGTCGATGTTCCCGCCGTGCGCGCCCGGCGGGACGGAGTGCGGCCGCTCGTCGCCGGCCACGGCGACGCCCATGATCCCGAGGAACGGCGCCAGCGGGAACTCGACGAGCCGCTCTCCGCCCTCCACGGCGGGCAGGCAGCCGACGAGGCCTGCATCGGTCTCGCGCACGGTCGCGAACACGCTGACGTTCTCGGGCCCGCGGGGCAGCTCGCCCGGCAGTGCACCGCGGCCGTGCCGGTTCGAGATCACGCCGTACGGCACGCGGGGCGTGGTCTCGAGCACGGTGACGGCCAGCAGGTCGCCGGGCACCGCGCCCTCGACGTGGATGGGTCCGGTCACCACGTGCGGACCGTCCTGCACGGAGCGCGTCAGGGTGCCGACGATCTCGATCGCGTCGGCCAGCACGTCCTCGGGTGCCACGCCGTGGCCGGTGAAGAACGCCGCCGGGTCGCTGCCCTGGTCGTCGAGCAGGCCCTCGTGACTGACCGTGTCGATGGTGACCTCGGAGCCGCTCGCCACCCGGAGCACGGGCTCGTCCGCCCCGCACGGGAGGCGTCCCCACAGCACGGTGGACGGCGTCGACGGCAGGTACACCGCGGCCCGGATCTCGCCCGCGCCCGGCTGCAACGTTGCACTCATCGGTCCTGCACCCCCACCATGACGCCGTGAAGACATGGGACGACGCGCGCCGACACCTGGTGCTCATGCTGGCGCTGACGTTCACCACGGGCATCGTCGACGCCGTCGGCTACCTCGGCCTGGACCGGGTGTTCACGGCGAACATGACCGGCAACGTGGTGATCCTCGGCATGGCGCTCGCGGGCGCCGACGACCTGCCGATCCTCGGTCCGCTGCTCGCGCTGGCCGGGTTCCTCGGCGGCGCGGCCCTCGGCGGTCGGGTGCTGCGGTCGGCCCCGGCGGGCTGGTCGGACCGCACGAGCATGACGTTCGCGGCGACCGGGCTGCTGGCGGTCGCGCTCGGTGTCGGCGCCCTCGTGGTCCCGCCCGAGAAGGGCACCACCTGGGCGCTCGTCGTCACGGCCCTGCTCGCCGTCGCCATGGGCCTGCAGGCCGCGACCGCGCGCCGGCTGGCCGTCAAGGACGTCACCACGGTCGTCGTGACGTCGACGCTGACGGGCCTCGCCGCGGACAGCC
Source organism: Cellulomonas sp. P5_C6 (assembly GCF_054049635.1). Lineage (NCBI taxonomy): Bacteria > Bacillati > Actinomycetota > Actinomycetes > Micrococcales > Cellulomonadaceae > Cellulomonas > Cellulomonas sp. P5_C6. Next base: position 8,090 of record NZ_JBFULZ010000046.1, read on the forward strand.
GGCTGGCGGGCGGCACCGGCGACGGCTGGGCGCGGCGCTCCCTCGCGGTGGCGCTGATCCTGGTGGGCGCCGGGGTCGGTGCGCTGCTGCTGCGCGTGGGCGGTGAGCAGGGCGTGGGCGTCGGCATGCTGTTCGMGGGCGTGCTCGCGCTCGTCGCGGCCGGCGTCGGCCACCGGCACCGCGAGTCCTGAGGGCTCACGCACGCGCGGCCTCCGGCAGCAGCACGCGGCCGGCCCCGGGGGAGGTCACGATCCCGCCCTCCACCACCGGCGAGCCGTGCAGCCAGACCGTGCGGACGGCGCCGGCCAGGGTCGCTCCGTCGTACGGCGAGACGGGGTTGCGGTGCTCGAGGCGGTGCACGTCCACCACGCGCTCGTCGTCGGGCGCGAACGCCACCAGGTGCGCGGGCGCCCCGACCTCCAGCACGCCGAGCCCGTCCAAGCCGGCGACGCGCGCGGGACCCGTGGTGAACAGCGGCAGCAGCTGCTCCAGCGACACCCCCCGACGCCGGGCCTCCGTCCACACGACCGACAGCCCCAGCTGCAGGCCGGCGATGCCGCCCCACGAGAGCCCGAAGTCGGCGCTCTTGAGGTCCGCGGTGGACGGCGAGTGGTCGGACACGATCGCGTCGATGGTGCCGTCGAGCACGGCGGCCCAGAGCAGGTCCTGGTTGGCCCTCTCGCGGATGGGCGGGCAGCACTTGAACTGCGTCGCAGCCTCCGGCACGTCCTCGGCCCGCAGCGCGAGGTAGTGCGGGCAGGTCTCGACGGTCAGCGGCAGGCCCTCGGCCTTCGCCGCCCGGACCAGGCCGAGCGACCCGGCGTCGGACAGGTGCAGGACGTGGGCGCGGGCTCCGGTGCGGCGCATCGCGTCGATGACGCCGGAGATGGCGTGCTGCTCGCTGGCGGCCGGGCGGCTGGCCAGGAAGTCGGCGTACCGCGGCCCGAGGGCGCCGTCGCCGCGCAGGTCGGCGGGGTCCTCGGCGTGCACGATCAGCACGCTGCCGAGCGCCGCGACCTCGGCCAGGGCGAGCTCGAGGCGGTCCGCGTCGAGGTACCCGAACTCGTCGACGCCCGACGGCGTGAGGAACGCCTTGAACCCCCGGACGCCGGCGGCGTGCAGCGGTCCGAGCGAGCCGAGGTTCTCCGGCACGGCGCCGCCCCAGAACGCCACGTCGACGCTGAGCTTGCCGTCCGTGGCGGACCGCTTCGCGTCGAGGGCCGCGACCGTCGTCGTGGGCGGGATCGAGTTCAGCGGCATGTCGACCAGGGTCGTCACGCCGCCGGCCGCGGCCGCGCGGGTCGCCGAGGCGAAGCCCTCCCAGTGCGTGCGACCCGGCTCGTTGACGTGCACGTGGCTGTCGACCAGGCCGGGGAGCAGGACCTCGTCGTCGGCCAGCTCGACGACGGTCGCCCCGGGCGGCACAGGCCCGTCGACCGCGGTGACCACGCCGTCGGTCACCTGGACCTCGGCCGGGCGCAGCGCACCGTCGATCCAGGCGCGGCGGGCGCGTACGACGAGGTCAGGCGGGGTCATCCAGGCTCCTTGTGAGTCGTCTGCTGCGTCAGGCTACGGCCACGGGCACGCCTGCGCGGATCTCGAAACCCGCCAGCAGCCCGGTCATCGGCTTGGGCGGGGGCGGCGCGTACTCGCCTCCGGACCCGGGGCGCAGGCCCAGGGTGACCAGCGACTGCGCGAGCACGACGCCGGCCGCGACGCCGTCGACCACGGGCACGCCGATCTCGTCGGCGATCACGGCGCACAGCTCCGCCATCCCGGCGCAGCCCAGCACGATCGCGTCGACGCCGTCCTCGGCGACCGCTCGTCGGCACTCCTCGGTCAGCCGCTCGCGGGCGCCCGGATGCTCGAGCGCCAGCACCGGCACCTCGCACGCGCGCACCGCGACGCACGCGTCGCGGAACCCGTACCGGTCCGCCAGCTCCCGCGCCCGGGCGGTCGTGCGGCCCAGCGTGGTGACGACGCTGAACCGTCGACAGACCAGCGCGGCGGCGTGCATCGCGGCCTCGGCGATGCCGATCACCGGACCGCTCGCCAGCTCCCGCGCGGCGTCGAGGCCCGGGTCCCCGAAGCAGGCGACCACGTAGGCGTCGACCCCCTCGGCCTCGCCGACCGCGACCTGCTCGAGGATGCCCGGGACCGCGAGGGCCTCCTCGTAGTGGCTCTCGATCGACGCCGGTCCCATGGTCGGCTGGACGGCGTCGACGAGCGTGCCCGCCGCCGCCACCACCCGGGCGGACCGACCGATCAGGTCGGTCATCGCCCGGGTGGTGTTGGGGTTGATGACCCGGATGTGCACGGCGGTTCCCGTCAGGCCGTCGCCTCGACGGAGGCGCCCGTGCCCGTGCGCTCGTCGACGGTGCCGTCCGAGACGTGCTCGTCGGCGGGGTCGAGGAGCGGGATCTGCGGGTTGCGGCGCTCGAGGTAGACGAACGTCGCGAAGCCGAGGCCGCACCCGATGAACCAGCTGTAGCTGGACAGCCACGTGATGTCGAAGGCGCCCATGTCCGCGAACGCCTTGGGCAGCACCGCGGTGGCCACCGAGACGAGGCCGGCGGAGATCACCGTGGCGACCGCGTTGCGGTTGTAGCCGCCGGAGAACCAGTACTTGCCCGTGGGGGACAGGGTGAACATGTCGTCGACGTGCACCCGCTGCTTGCCGATCACGTAGTAGCCGGCGATGAGGATGCCGAACAGCGGGCCGATGAGGGCGCCCAGCACGCCGAGCGTGTAGTGGATCGCATTGGCGTTGGAGTACCAGTTCCACGGCGTCAGCAGCACCGAGCCGACGGCCGCGATCATGCCGCCCATGCGCCAGCTGATCTTCTGCGGGGAGACGTTGGAGAAGTCGAACGCGGGCGAGATGAAGTTGGCGACGATGTTGATGCCGACCGTCGCGGTGACGAACGTCAGGCCGCCCAGCAGGATCGCGAACGGCGTGTCGATCTGCTGCACCGTGTGGATCGGGTCGGTGATGAGCTCGCCGAACACGGGGACCGTGGCCGACGCGCAGATGACGGTCAGCAGCGAGAAGAACAGGAAGTTGACCGGCAGGCCGAGGAAGTTGCCCTTCTTGACCGCCGAGAAGCTCTTCCCGTACCGGGCGAAGTCGCCGAAGTTGAGCATCGGGCCCGAGAAGTACGACACCACCAGCGCGATCGCGCCGAGCATCACGGGGATCGAGGCCCAGAAGCCCATGGGCGGCCCGGACGACAGGTTGAGCGAGATGTTGCTCCAGCCGGCCTCCGAGACCAGGTAGACCGCCAGCGCGATCATCACGACGTAGACGGCCGGGCCGGCGAAGTCGATGAACTTGCGGATGGTGTCCATGCCCGTCCAGAACAGGGCCGCCTGCGCCACCCAGAGGATCGCGTAGGAGATCCAGCCGAGCGTGGACAGGCCGAGGAAGCCCGACTCCAGGAGCTGCGCGGAGCTGGGGACGAACTTGAGGAAGATGATGTTGAGCGCCTCGGCGGCCAGGAACGTCTGCACCCCGTACCAGGCCACGGCGATGAGGCCGCGGATGATGGCCGGGATGTTGGCGCCGAGCACACCGAAGATCGCGCGGTTGATGACCGGGTAGGGCACGCCGGTCTTCTGGCTCGGCTTGGCGACGAGGTTGCAGAAGTACTGCACGATGACGATGCCGACGACGAGCGCCACGAGCACCTGCCAGCTGGCGATGCCGAGCGCGAAGAGGCTTCCGGCCGTGACGTACCCGCCGACGCTGTGCACGTCGGACATCCAGAACGCGAAGATGTTGTACGACGACCAGGTCTGCTTGCCCAGCGGCGCCAGGTCCTCGTTGGTGAKCCGGGGGTCGTAGGTGCTCTTGACCTCGCCGGCACCCGGCGGCAGCCCGGCGGCCTCGACGACGTCGTTGGGGAGCTCGGTGAGCCCGGTGTTCTCGTGCTGTCCAGGGTTCWTGGTGATCCTCACGCGGGTGGGTCGTGGGTGGGGGAGCGACGCCTGCGCGGTGCGTCTGCTGGAGCGCCTGTGTCCCTGGCCTAGGGAGAAGGACATCCCGTACGGTGAAGCGATCGCTGAACGGGTGTGAATCTATTGCTTCACAACCCGCGAACGGTTTCCGCGTTGTGAACTTTGGGCTTCAGTCATGAGTCCCGACGGGAGGGTGTGCCGACGTGACCACCTCGGCGGTCGACAACCCTGCGGAGCGGCACGCCGCCCTCCTCGACGCCTTCGACTCCGAGCAGCTGGGCGCGCGCCTGCGCCAGCTGCGCGAGGAGCGCGGCCTGACCCTGCGCGAGGTGGGCCGCCGGCTCGGCATCTCCACGAGCGCCGTCTCCCAGATCGAGCGCGGCGTGCTCCGCCCCTCGGTCAACCGCCTGTTCGCGTTCGTCACCGCGCTCGACGCGAGCCTGGTCGACGTGTTCGGCGGCACCGCCGGCGCCCCGCCGCAGGTGCTCGACGGCTACGTCGTGCGCCGCGCGGTCGAGGCCGACGTGGTCCGCCTGGCCGGCGGGGTCGTCTTCCGACGCCTGTCGCCCGGCCTGTCGCGCGACGTCGACTTCTTCGAGTCCACCTACCCGCCCGGCTCCACGGGCGCCGAGCAGAACGAGCTGCTCACCCACGTCGGCTACGAGATCGGCACCGTCACCGACGGCGAGCTGACCATCGACTTCCCCGACGAGCGCGTGGTGCTCCGGGCGGGCGACACCATCTCCTACGCGTGCGGCACGCCCCACCGGCTGAGCAACCAGTCCGACGCCGTCACCGTGGCGACGTGGGTGATCGTGCACCCGGCGTCGAGTGGCTGACGCGCGACGGAGGGCCGGGCGGGCTGCCCGACCCTCCGTGTGCTCCGTCGGCGTCAGTGCCGGCCGAGGTCGACCGTCCACACCTCCCCGCCGAGCGTGACGACGTAGGCCGTCCCGTGGATGACCTGGAACGAGACCGGCTGGTTCAGGCCGTCCGCGACGACCTCCAGCGAGCCGTGCCGCCCGACCTTCAGCAGCTGACCGGTGTTCGGCGCTGCCGGAGAGCCCGCCTGGCCGCCGAGCGGCCAGTCGCCCTGCGCCAGCGCGTACAGGGTGTGCCCGTGCGCGGCCTGGACGTCGACCATCAGCGGTCCGCCGGCTGCGACCTCGGTCGCGCTGGTGGAGTGCTTGCCGAACGTCACGACCTTGCCGTCCGCCGCGTGGTGCGGCAGCGGGCCGGCCTCGGCCATGTAGACCCGGGAGCCGACGACGTCCAGACCCGTCGGGACGACGTTCTCGAACGCGATCCGGACGGACACCGAGCCGTCGAGCCCCACCTGGTAGACGCGGTTGTGGTGGCCGTCGGTGACCAGGAAGCCCCCGGCGTACGGCTCGAGCGCGTACGGCACCCCCGTCGCGATGAAGAAGTCCGTCGCCGGCGGGTTCTCCTTGGCGAACGTCCCGACGTCCGCCACCAGCGTGAACGCGCTCGGTCCGTCCATCCGGTAGATGCCGTCCACGTTGCCTGCCGCGCCACCCGCCTCCGGCGTGATGAAGCCGACCAGCACGTAGGCCGTCCCGTGCACGAACGCGATGTCGTGGGGGCCGCCGTTCGGGGCGGTCGGCAGGCCGGAGGCGAACGTGGTCGTCGCACCCGTGCCTGGATCGATCCGGGAGACCTCCCCGACGGCCGGCTCGGCGACGTACAGCGCGCCGTCCGGTCCGACGGTGCTCCCCCACCCGCCGGACAGGCCGGTGGCCAGGAGCCGAGGCTCCTGGCTGGGTGATGGTCGGTGCGCGCTCGCCGCGGACGGCGCGAGCACGAGCAGCAGCGCTGCGGACAACAGGACAAGAACTCGTCGGGGACCCATAGGACCCCTCCCCTCGACAACTTCCTCGGAGTCGTGCGTGTCGGGGTAGCTGGGCATGCGGCGTCGTCGCCCCCTGCGCGCCCGGGAAAGCCCCACCAGCGCTCAACGACGCTAGACCTGCCCGCTCGGGCGATAAATGACCCCGGGCAACCCGGGGACGTCGTCACGCCTGCGGCGAACACGGGCAGTCGGGGCACCACCCCGCCGTTAGCATCGATCAACGCCGCTCGTAGAACCCCGGTGCGCCAGCCCGGGGATCGGTGGGCACGCAGCTCGTGAGGAGTGCACATGTTCGAGAGATTCACGGACCGAGCCCGTCGCGTGGTCGTCCTTGCCCAAGAAGAGGCACGGATGCTCAACCACAACTACATCGGCACGGAGCACATCCTGCTGGGCCTGATCCACGAGGGTGAGGGCGTCGCCGCCAAGGCTCTCGAGTCGCTCGGCATCTCGCTCGAGGCCGTCCGCGCCCAGGTGCAGGAGATCATCGGCGAGGGCCAGCAGGCTCCGTCGGGCCACATCCCCTTCACCCCGCGCGCCAAGAAGGTGCTCGAGCTGTCGCTGCGCGAGGCGCTGCAGCTGGGCCACAACTACATCGGGACCGAGCACATCCTGCTCGGCCTGATCCGCGAGGGCGAGGGCGTCGCCGCCCAGGTTCTCAACAAGCTGGGCGCGGACCTGAACCGCGTGCGCCAGCAGGTCATCCAGCTCGTCTCCGGCTACCAGGGCAAGGAGCCCGTCGCCGCCGGCGGTCCGCAGGAGGGGCAGCCCTCGGGCAGCGCCGTCCTCGACCAGTTCGGCCGCAACCTCACGCAGGCTGCGCGCGACGGCAAGCTCGACCCGGTCATCGGGCGCGAGAAGGAGATCGAGCGGGTCATGCAGGTGCTGTCCCGCCGCACCAAGAACAACCCGGTCCTCATCGGGGAGCCCGGCGTCGGCAAGACCGCCGTCGTCGAGGGCCTCGCGCAGGACATCGTGCGCGGCGACGTGCCCGAGACGCTCAAGGACAAGCAGCTCTACACGCTGGACCTGGGCGCGCTCGTGGCCGGCAGCCGCTACCGCGGTGACTTCGAGGAGCGCCTGAAGAAGGTGCTCAAGGAGATCCGCACGCGCGGCGACATCATCCTGTTCATCGATGAGATCCACACGCTCGTCGGGGCGGGTGCCGCCGAGGGCGCCATCGACGCCGCGAGCATCCTCAAGCCGATGCTGGCGCGCGGCGAGCTGCAGACCATCGGCGCCACCACGCTCGACGAGTACCGCAAGTACGTCGAGAAGGACCCGGCCCTGGAGCGTCGCTTCCAGCCGATCCAGGTGGCCGAGCCCAACCTGCAGCACGCGATCGAGATCCTCAAGGGTCTGCGCGACCGGTACGAGGCCCACCACCGCGTGTCCATCACGGACGCCGCGCTGGTCGCCGCCGCCACCCTGGCGGACCGGTACGTCAACGACCGCTACCTGCCGGACAAGGCCATCGACCTGGTCGACGAGGCCGGCGCCCGCCTGCGCATCCGCCGCATGACGGCTCCCCCGGAGCTGCGCGAGCTCGACGAGCAGATCGCCGAGACGCGCCGCGACAAGGAGTCGGCGATCGACGAGCAGGACTTCGAGAAGGCAGCCCGTCTCCGCGACGCCGAGAAGCAGCTCGGTCTCAAGCGCGTGGAGAAGGAGAAGGCCTGGAAGTCCGGCGACCTCGACGCGGTCGCGGAGGTGGACGAGGAGCTCATCGCCGAGGTGCTGGCGATCGCCACCGGCATCCCGGTGTTCAAGCTCACCGAGGAGGAGTCCAGCCGCCTGCTCCACATGGAGGAGAACCTGCACAAGCGGGTCGTCGGCCAGGACGCCGCCATCAAGGCGCTCTCGCAGGCCATCCGTCGTACGCGGGCCGGGCTCAAGGACCCGAAGCGTCCCGGTGGGTCGTTCATCTTCGCCGGCCCCACGGGCGTCGGGAAGACCGAGCTGGCCAAGGCGCTCGCGGAGTTCCTGTTCGGCGACGAGGACGCGCTCATCCAGCTCGACATGTCCGAGTTCTCGGAGAAGCACACCGTCTCGCGGCTGTTCGGCTCGCCCCCCGGCTACGTCGGGTACGACGAGGGTGGGCAGCTGACCGAGAAGGTGCGGCGCAAGCCGTTCTCCGTGGTCCTCTTCGACGAGGTCGAGAAGGCGCACGCGGACATCTTCAACTCGCTGCTGCAGATCCTCGAGGACGGTCGCCTGACCGACTCGCAGGGCCGGGTGGTCGACTTCAAGAACACCGTCATCATCATGACCACGAACCTCGGCACCCGGGACATCGCCAAGGGCCTCATGACCGGCTTCCAGGCCGGCGGGGACCTGTCGACGTCGTACGAGCGCATGAAGTCGAAGGTCAACGACGAGCTCAAGCAGCACTTCCGGCCTGAGTTCCTCAACCGCGTCGACGACGTGGTCGTGTTCCCGCAGCTGTCCCAGCCGGAGATCTTCGCGATCGTCGACCTCATGGTCGCCAAGCTGGACAAGCGCCTGCGGGACAAGGACATGGCCATCGAGATCACGCCCGCGGCCAAGAAGCTGCTGTCGGAGAAGGGTTACGACCCGGTCCTGGGTGCTCGGCCGCTGCGCCGCGCCATCCAGCGGGACATCGAGGACGCGCTGTCCGAGAAGATCCTGTTCGGCGAGCTCAAGGCCGGTCAGCTGGTGATCGTGGACGCCGAGGGCGAGGGTCTGCTCGGGGAGTTCACGTTCCGCGGCGTCCCCAAGGGCGCCACGGTGCCGGAGCCGGTCGCGGTCGGCGCTGCGTCGTCCTACGGCACGCCGACCTCGGGCACCGACCTGCCCGCGGCGGGTCCGACGATCAGCGACGGCGGCACGGGCACCCTGCCCCAGGTGGGCTGACCCCGCAGCACGCACGACGAAGCCCCGGTCCGTTCGCGGACCGGGGCTTCGTCGCGTCCGACGCCGCCAGCGACCTCGCCGCGCGGTTCGCCGTCGTCGGTGCGAGGTCGTGAGTTTCCGACGACGTCGTGCGTTGCAGCTGCCGATCCCGTCGGAAGCTCACGACCCTGTGACGGCGGCCGCGCGCGGTTCGGCTCGCGCGGGTGGCCCAGGGCAGTGGCAGGGTGGGCGCATGCCTGGACTGCGACGCCTGCCCCGATCCACGCCGGAGGAGCAGGGGGTCGACCCCCGGGCGCTGCTCCGGCTGGTCGACGCTCTCGAGGCCTGGCCCGAGCTCCACTCGCTGATGGTGGTGCGGCACGGGTCCGTGGTGGCCGAGGGGTGGGCGGCGCCGTTCGCGTCCGACCGGCTGCACGAGCTCTTCTCGCTGAGCAAGAGCTTCACGTCGACGGCCGTCGGGTTCGCGGTGGCCGAGGGGCTGCTGACCGTCGACGACCTGGTGCTGGACCACTTCGTGGGTCCGCAGGAGCCCGACGACAACCTCCGGCGCATGCGGGTCCGGCACCTGCTCACCATGACCACGGGGCACGACGACGACCCGACGCCGCGGGTGTTCCCGACCGACGACTGGGTGGCGGGCTTCCTCGCGCAGCCGGTCGCGCACGAGCCCGGCACGTTCTTCGTCTACAACACCGCGGCGACCCACGTGCTCTCGGCCCTGGTGCAGAAGCTGACCGGGCAGCGCGTGCTCGACTACCTCGGGCCGCGGCTGTTCGAGCCGCTCGGCATCGAGGGGGCGACCTGGCAGCAGTCGCCCGGCGGCGTCGACGTCGGCGGCAGCGGGATGTCGGGAACCACCGAGGACATCGCGGTCCTCGGCCAGCTCTACCTGCAGGACGGCGTCTGGGACGGGCGGCGCGTGCTGCCTGAGGGGTGGGCGGCGGAGGCCACCGCGAAGCAGGTCTCCAACGACCGGAACACCGACATCGACTGGGCGCAGGGCTACGGCTACCAGTTCTGGCGCGGCCGGCACGGCAGCTATCGCGGCGACGGCGCGTTCGGGCAGTACTGCGTGGTGCTGCCCGACCAGGACGTGGTCGTCGCGATCACGTCGGGCGTCGCGGAGATGCACGGGGAGCTCGCGCTGGTCTGGGAGCACCTGCTGCCGGGGCTGTCGGACGGGCCGCTGCCCGGCGACCACGAGGGTCGACGACGGCTGACGGACCGACTCGAGGGGCWGCGCCTGGACCCGCCGCACGGCTCCCCGACGTCCCCGACCGGCGAGCGGCTCGACGGGCGGACGATCACGTTCGAGCCCAACACGCTGGGCGTCCGCAACGCCGTCCTGGAGGTGGGCGACGGCCACGACCGTCTCACCGTCGACCACGAGGACGAGACGGTCATCCTCTCGGTCGGGCACGACCAGCCGGCGCTGACGCGGACCACGCTGCGGCGGCGCGAGCCCGAGGACGTGCTGGTCAGCGGCGCATGGACCACCCCGGACACCTATGTGCTGACCGCCCGGTTCGTCGAGTCGCCGTTCGTGCTGACGGCGACCGTGACCGTGTCGGGCGACGACGTCGGGGTGGCCAGCGCGTTCAACGTGGCGTTCGGGCCGGCGGTGCTGCCGGACCTGCGCGGCACGGTGGTCAGCTGAGCTCCAGCACGGTCCACCAGTCGTTGACGTCGCGCTTCGCGAAGCCGGTGACCTCCTGCTGGCCGCCGGTGAGCCGGGCGTCCGACGCGTGGTGCGAGTGCAGGGCGACCTTCGTCGCGACGTGCACGAGGCGGATGCGCGCGCCGGCGGTCCACGGGCGGTCGTCGACGATCTCGAGACGCCAGTCGGCCGCGTCGTCGGCCGTGTCGGATGCGCTGACCTCCTGCTGGTGGGAGAGCGGCGACGGGATGCCCGCCGCGCTGCGCAGCCAGCGGCCCGTCGAGACGTGGCGCAGGCGGACCACCGAGCCGTCGCGCAGGTCGGTCCCGGCCGGGGTCCCGGCGGGGCCGACGAGCAGCCAGCGATCGTTGTCGTCGGCACCCCCGAAGCCCGTGACCTGCTGGAGGCCGTCGGTGCCGGGGTGCACGTACGGGTGGTCGTGGGAGTGCAGGGTCAGGCCGGTCCAGACGTGCGAGAGCTTGACGGTGTCGCCAGTGGACACCTGGTCCTTGACGTCGGGTGCGTGCTTGGTGAGGACCCGGGGGCGCTTGGGCGTGTAGTCCTGCACGAAGAAGCCGCGCCACGGGTGGCCGTTCGAGGCGGTCCAGTCGTGCTGGTCCTTGTCGGACGTCAGCGTGACCGGCCGCCCCGGGGTGTTGTTGTCGTGGATGGTGACGGTCGTCCTGCCGGTGGACCGGTCCTGCTCGTAGCCGTACGCGACCACCTGGTGGTTGTCGCCGATGTCCGCCAGCGACCGGGCGACGACGAGGCCGAGCACCACGGGGCGGCCCGCGTCGATCGACTTCATGACCCGGGGGAGCTCCTCCTCCTTGGTCCAGCGCGTGACGCCCTTGAACACCCAGGTCTCGTCGTCGGAGTGCATAGACCAGGTGACGAACTTGGCCGCCGACCCGGTGAAGAACGAGTCGTGCAGCCGCTGCGTGAACAGCTGGGCGAGCCAGTGGCTGTCCGGCGGCACCCGGCTGGGGGCCCACAGGTCGGAGCGCCAGCGCGGCACGGGCTGCCCGGCGAGGAAGTAGTCGAGGGCCGCGTACGCCATCCCGCCGCAGCGGCCGGCCGTCGTGATCTTCGCGCCGTTGGGCAGCGTGAGCACCTCGTTGACGAAGGCGTTGGGGAACGCGAAGCCGTGGACCGCCGGGTCGAACGCGACCGCCGCGCGTCGGCTGAGGACCTGCTCCGTCATCGACGTCCCTCTCGTCCGGACGAGCCGCACGCCGGCGTGCAGCACCCCCGAGATCGAGGGTGCCACGAAGGAGTCACGACGGCAGGGGTGAGATACAACGACGTCCGCGCTCCCGAGGGCCGGAGCCCCCGGGTGCGCGGACGTCGCAGGTGTGGTGGGCGGTCAGCTGCCGATCGCCGACCCCACCTCGAGCGTGAACTGCTTGGCGGCGGCCTCCGGGGTCATGCGGCCGAACAGCACCTCCTGGTTGAGGCGCCGCGTGATCTCGGCGACCTGGCCGGCGCCGACGGGCGGGACGGCCGGGCCGTCGACGATCTCGTCCTCGAGGTCGGCGAGGAAGTCGGCGGCCTGCTGGTCGGTCGGGGAGAACTTCGGCTGCACCGCCGCGCGGACGTCRGTGTTGGCGGGCAGGCCGCGGTCGGAGAGCAGGATGTCGCCGGCGGCCTCGTCGTTGAGCAGGAAGTCGACCAGCAGCGCGGCCTCCTTCGGGTGCTCGGACTTGGCCGAGACGGAGTAGTACATGGCCGGCTTGAAGTACATGCCGGTCCGCTCGTCCTCCGACTCGCCGGGGACGCGGAGCAGCTTGAGCTCCTTGCCGGAGGCGTTGGTGATGGCGGTCAGCTGGTTGGTCCAGAACCACGCCATGGCGCCCTTGCCGGTGCCGACCAGCGACTGCTCGGGACCGCCGGCGTCGACCTCGACCGTCGTCGCGGCGTCGGGCTCGCCGCCGCCGGACTGCAGGTCGAGCGAGTACTGCCACCAGTCGGCGAGGGTCGTGTCGTCGTACCCGAGCTTGCCGTCCTTCGTGTACAGCGACTCCCCGCGCTGCCGGGCGAAGATCGAGAACCCGGGCTCGTTGAAGCCGTAGTCCTGCGCGCCGTAGACGGTCTTGCCGGTGGCGGCGGAGATCTTCTCGGCGACGTCGACGTAGTCGTCCCAGGTCCACGTGGCGTCGTCGGGCATCTCGACGCCGGCCGCGGCGAAGGCCGCCGGGTCCGCCACGATCGCGTAGGCGTTGACGCCRGTGGCGACGCCGTAGAGCTTGTCGTCGATGGTGCCGGACTGGAGCACGTTCTGGTCGATCTTGGAGGTGTCCAGGCCTAGGTCGTTGAGGTCGGCCAGCACCCCGCGCGAGGCGTAGTCGTTGAGGAACCGCTCCTCCTGGGTGATGACGTCGGGCGCGTCACCGCCGGCCACCGACGTGCTCAGCTTGTCGAAGTAGCTGTTCCAGTCGGTGTAGTCCGGCACCACCGTGATGTACGGGTACTTCTCCTCGAACTTGTCCAGCACCTGCTGGGTCAGCTCGTGGCGAGTGTCGGAGCCCCACCACGAGAAGCGGATCTCGACGGGCTGCGGCGGGCCGGAGGAGGTCGGCGCGGACGCGGGCTCGTCGGACGAGCCGGCGCACGCGGTGAGGGCGAGTGCCGCGACGGCGACGAGGGCACCTACGCGGAGGGACGGTCGGGGACGCATGGGTTCTCCTTGGATGACGAGGACGACGTTGTGCTGTCTGGAGTCCGGCGGAACTGCTACTTGATGCCCGTCGTCGCGATCCCCTTGACCAGGTACTTCTGGCCGAGGAGGAACGCGAGGAAGACGGGGACGAGCGAGACGATCGACATGGCGAACATGGGGCCCCACGAGCTGGCGCCCGTGGAGTCGAGGAACGTACGAAGAGCCACCGGCGCGGTGTACATGTCCGGCCGGGTGAGGAAGATGAGCTGGCTGAAGAAGTCGTTCCACGTCCAGATGAACGTGAAGATCGCCGTGGTGGCCAGGGCGGGCAGCGACAGCGGGAGCATGATCCGCAGGTAGATGCGGCCGTGCCCGCAGCCGTCCAGGCGCGCGGCCTCGTCCAGCTCCCGGGGGATCCCGCGGAAGAACTGGACCATGAGGAAGATGAAGAACGCGTCGGTGGCCAGCAGCTTCGGCACGATCAGCGGCAGGAACGTGTTGATCCAGTCGAGCCGGGCGAAGAGCACGTACTGCGGCACGATGATCACGTGGATCGGCAGCATGATCGACACGAGCATGATCGAGAACCACAGCTGCCGGCCCCGGAACTGCAGCCGGGCGAACGCGTAGGCGGCCATCGAGCAGCTCACCAGGTTCCCCACCAGCGCCCCGAGCACGATGAGTGCGGAGTTCATGAGGTACCGGCCGAACGGGTACTGCAGCGCGTTCCAGCCGTCCGAGTAGTTGCCGAGGTCGATCTCGGTGGGGATGAGCGAGACGTCCCGGAAGATCAGCTCGGTGGGCTTGAAGGAGCTCACCAGCAGCCAGATCAGCGGGTAGAGCATCAGGAAGCACAGCGCGACGAGGCCGAGGTGCCGCAGGAACGAGCGGCGGCGCGCGGGCCAGGGGGAGCGGTGTTGCTCGACGGGTGGCGCCTCGGCGGCCAGGGGGGCGAGGCGCTCGCGGAGGTCAGTCATCGTAGAACACCCAGAACTTGGAGACGAAGAAGTTGAGGGCCGTCATGGCGGCGACGATGAAGAGCAGCAGCCACGCCATGGCCGACGCGTACCCCATGTCCAGGGCCGTGAAGCCCTTCTGGTAGAGGTACAGCGTGTAGAACATGGTCGAGTCGGCCGGGCCGCCCGTGCCGCCGGAGACGACGAACGCCTGCGTGAAGCTCTGGAAGGCGCCGATCACCTGGAGCACCAGGTTGAAGAAGATGATCGGCGTGAGCAGCGGCAGCGTGATGCTGCGGAACTTGCGCAGCGCGCCGGCCCCGTCGATCGAGGCTGCCTCGTAGTACATCTCCGGGATCTGCCGGAGGCCGGCCAGGAAGATGATCATCGGCGCCCCGAACGTCCACACGTGCAGCAGGACGAGGGTGCCCAGCGCGGTCTCGGGGTCGGACACCCAGCCCTGACCCTGGATGCCGAACAGGGCGAGGAAGTGGTTGACCAGGCCGTCGACGCCGAACACCTGGCGCCAGAGGATCGCGACGGCAACCGAGCCGCCGAGCAGCGAGGGCAGGTAGAGCACCGACCGGTAGAACGCGAGCCCGCGGAGCCCCCGGTCGAGGATCATCGCGAGCGCCAGGGCTGCGGCCAGCTGCAGCGGCACGGCGGTGAACACGTAGGTGAACGTGACCCGCAGCGAGTTGAGCAGCCGCGGGTCCTGGAACAGCCGCGTGTAGTTGTCGAGGCCGATCCACGACGGCGGCTGCAGCAGGTTGTAGTCCGTGAAGGACAGGTACCCCGACGCCACCATCGGGCCGATCGTGATGAGGCCCAGGCCCAGGAACCAGGGGGCCAGGAAGAGGGCAGCGCTGCGGCCGTCGCCCCGGCGGAGCGCGCGCCGGGCAGGCGTGCGTCCGGACCTGGCGGTCCTGCGTAGCTCCGTCACTACGGACATGTCGTCGATCACCTCGATGTGTTCGCCGTGTGTGGAAACGGTGAGAAACCGGTTCCTCGGCGGTACCGTAGCACCCGTTTCTGTGGTTGGGAACCGGTTTCCCGTGGTGTATGTTCGGCGCGGAGCCACCCCCGGTGGGTGGTCGTCGGTGACCGCGGGAGGCTGCAGTGACGCAGAACGGGTGGACGCGCACCGCGTCGACCATCGGCGAGGTCGCGCACGCCGCCGGCGTCTCCCGCGCGACGGTGAGCAGGGTGATGAACGGCCGCGCGACGGTCGACCCCGAGCTCGCCGCCCGCGTCCGCGAGGTCGCCGAGCAGCTGCACTACCGCCCGAGCAACACGGCACGGAGCCTCTCGCTGGGGCGCACCAACACGGTCGCCGTGGTGGTCCCCGACCTGGCCAACCCGATGTTCCAGCAGGTGCTCCGCGGGGTCGCCTCCGCGGCGGCCGAGGAGGGGTACCGGGTGCTCGTGGCGGACACGGCCGAGCACGCTGCCGACGAGGAGCGGATCGCCCTCGACGCTCGCCTGCGCTGCGACGCGCTCGTCCTGGTCTCCCCGCGGATGCCCGAGCAGACCCTGCGCGCGCTGCTGCCCGAGATCCGGCCCGTGGTCGTCGTCAACCGGGCCGCCGACGGCGTCACCCCGACCCTGGCGATCGACTACGCGGCGGGCATCGACCGGATCGTCGAGCACCTAGCCGGCCTCGGCCACCGCCACCTGCTCTACCTCGCGGGCCCGCCCGACAGCGCGTCGCACGGCGCCCGGCTCGAAGCCCTGCGGGCCGCCGCGGCGCGCCGCGAGGACGTGCGGCTCAGCGAGCGGCCGGCGGGGTCGTCGGTCGAGTCCGGCTATGCCGCCGCGCAGGACGTGCTCGCGTCGCGCGCCACCGCCGTCGTCGCCTACAACGACCTCGTCGCGTTCGGGCTGCTGGCCCGGCTGAACGAGCTGGGCGTCGCGGTGCCCGGGGACGTGTCGATCACGGGATTCGACGACATCGAGCTGGCGCGGTTCGCCACGCCCTCCCTCACCACCGCGACGGTCCCGCAGGCCGAGCTCGGCCGCCAGGCCTGGGCGCACCTGCGCTCGCTGGTGAGCGGTGACGACGTCGACCCGACGCCGCCGCTCATCCAGCCCGTCCTCGCGGTGCGCGCCAGCACGGGCCCGGTGCCGCCGGCCGCGCGGCTCGGGCGCCGTGCCGCCACGGACCCGGTCGGTCCGCGGGTGCCTTCGCTGGTCGGCGCGGGGTGGGCCGCCGACCTCGGCTCCTACCTGCTCAGCGGGGTGACCCCCGACGGCTCCGTGCCGCTGGCCCGGTACGAGTCGGGGGACCGGGTCCCGTCCGTGCACGCCCCGCGCCCGTACCTGCACCCGGTGCACTCGGCGGCCGGCACCGCGCTCACCGAGACGAGCCCCGTCGACCACCGGCACCACTACGGCGTCTCGATGGCGGTCCCGGTGGTCAACGGCACCTCGTACTGGGGCGGCCGCACGTTCCTGCGCGACGAGGGCCCGACGCTGCTGCCCAACCACGGCCGGCAGGTCAGCGAGGGTGCACGGGTGGCGGACGGTGGTGCCGCGCTCGTCGACGACGTCACATGGCGCGACGAGCGGGACCGGCCCCTGCTCACCGAGGACCGTCGGCTGGCCGCGACGCCGCTCGCCGACGGCCGGGGCTGGACCCTGCGCTGGTCGAGCGTGCTGCACGCCACCCACGGACCGCTGCGCATCGAGAGCCCCGGCACCAACGGCCGGCCGGGCGCCGGGTACGGCGGGATCTTCTGGCGGCTGCCGGCGGCGGACGTGACGACCGTGCTGGGCGAGGGGCTGGTG
>NZ_JBFULZ010000047.1:0-24578 GCF_054049635.1 Cellulomonas sp. P5_C6
GGCGTCCACCGAGCTGGCGGGGCGCGGGGCGGACGTCGTGCTCAACGGCGTCACGGGCTCGGTCGGACTCGGCCCGACGCTCGCCGCGCTCCGGGCCGGCAGCACGCTCGCGCTGGCCAACAAGGAGTCGCTGGTCGTCGGGGGGCGCCTGGTGCACGCCGCGCGGCAGCGACCCGACCAGGTCGTGCCGGTGGACTCCGAGCACTCGGCCATCGCGCAGGCGCTGCGCGGCGGCACCCACGCCGAGGTCCGGCGCCTGATCCTGACGGCGTCCGGCGGGCCGTTCCGGGGGTGGACGCACGACGACGTCAAGGCGGTGACGCCCCAGCAGGCGCTCGCGCACCCGACGTGGTCGATGGGTCCCGTGGTGACCATCAACTCCTCGACGCTGATGAACAAGGGGCTCGAGCTCATCGAGGCGCACCTGCTGTTCGACGTCCCGGTCGAGGACATCACCGTGGTGGTGCACCCGCAGTCGGTCGTGCACTCGATGGTGGAGTTCGTCGACGGGTCGACGCTCGCGCAGGCCTCCCCGCCCGACATGCGGCTGCCGATCGCGCTCGGGCTCTCCTGGCCGGACCGGCTCGGCGACGTCGCGCCGCCGTGCGACTGGACCCGGTCGACCGCGTGGACGTTCGAGCCCCTCGACGAGCACGTGTTCGGCGCCGTCCGGCTGGCCCGCGAGGCCGTCGCCGCGTCCGCCACGCACCCGGCGGTCTACAACGCCGCCAACGAGGAGTGCGTCGAGGCGTTCCTCGCCGGCCGCATCGGGTTCCTCGACATCGTGAGCACGGTCGAGCGGGTGCTGGGCGAGCACGACGGCACGGCACCGGACGCCCTGAGCCTCGACGCCGTGCTGGCCGCGGAGACGTGGGCCCGGGCCCGCGCCCAGGAGCTCCTCGCGCGGGCCTGACCGCCGACCGGGGTCAGTGCCCCAGCACGTGGCTCAGCAGGTCGCCCACCCGGCTCGGACGACCCGTGCGGTTCTCGGTGCGGTCCGCCCACGCGGTCGCCCGGCGGGTCACCGTGATGCCCGCCCAGCGGATCGGCTCGGGCTCCCACGCGGGGGAGCGGTGGTCCACCCACTGCAGGCGCACCAGGTCGCTGTCCGCGCCCGTGATCAGGTCGGCGAGCGTCCGGCCGGCCAGGTTGGTCAGCGCGACGCCGTCGCCCACGTAGCCGCCGGCCCAGGCGATGCCGGTCTCCGGGTCGAGGCCCACCGACGGGTGCCAGTCCCGGTGGACGCCGAGCGGGCCGCCCCAGTGGTGCGTGATCTCCGCGCGGTCGAGCACCGGGAACAGGTCGACGAGCTCGCGATGCAGGTGCGCCGCGGTGGACCCGGTCCGGTCGTACGACGGCTCGATCGCGGAGCCCAGGTGGTACGGCGCGCCGCGGCCCCCGAAGGCGAGCCGGTCGTCGGTGGTCCGCTGGCCGTACACGATGAGGTGCCGCGCGTCGGTGAACGTCTCGGCACGGGCCAGCCCGATCTGCGCCCAGACCTCGGGCGGCAGCGGCTCGGTCGCGATCATGTGCGAGTACACCGGGGCGACGTCGCGGCGCGAACCCGGCAGGTGGGCCGCCCACGCCTCGGTGGCGCGGACCACGAACCGGGCGCGCACGATGCCGTGGTCGGTCACGACCGCCCGGGGCGACAGGCGCAGCGCCCGCGTCCCCTCGGCGACGCGCGCCCCGCGGGAGAGCACGACGTCGAGCAGGCCCCGGACCAGCCGGACGGGCTGGATCCGCGCGCAGTCCGGTGTGTACGAGCCGCCCACCACGCCGGCGGCGCGGACGTGCTGCTCGACCCCGGCGGCGTCGAGCAGCTGCGACTCGTCGCCCCACGTCGCGTCGGCCGCGACGTCCGAGGCCACGCGCTCCAGCTGCGGCGCGTTCCGGGCCAGGGTGACGGTGCCCCCGAACGCGAAGCCGCAGTCGATCTGCTCGGCGGCCGCGACGCCACCCACCTCCACGACGGTGTCCCGCATCGCGGCGCGCATGGCCGCGGCGGCGTCGTGCCCGTGCCGGCGGGCCAGCTCGTCGCCGGAGACGGGCAGGAGCGCGGAGCACCAGCCGCCGTTGCGCCCGCTGGCGCCGAACCCGGCCACCTCGGCCTCGACCAGCAGCACGTCCAGCGACGGGTCCGCCTCGAGCAGGTAGTACGCCGTCCACAGACCGGTGAGCCCGGCGCCGACGATGACGACGTCCGCCTCGGCGTCACCGTCGAGCGGGTCGAGCGGGGTCCGGTCCGGGACCTGGTCGAACCAGAGGGAACCGGGGCCGGCAGGGCTCACAGGCGCGCCCAGGCCTCGGTCAGCACGCCCCGCAGGATCCCCGTGATCTCGTCGAACTCGGCCTGCCCGCAGGTCAGGGGCGGGGCGAGCTGGATGACGGGGTCGCCGCGGTCGTCGGCGCGGCAGTAGAGGCCGGCGTCGTACAGCGCGCCCGAGAGGAACCCGCGCAGCAGGCGCTCGCTCTCGTCGTCGTCGAACGTCTCGCGGGTGGCCTTGTCCTTGACCAGCTCGATCCCGTAGAAGAAGCCCTCGCCGCGCACGTCGCCGACGATCGGCAGGTCCAGCAGGCCCTCGAGCGTGCGCCGGAACGCGGGGGCGGTCTCCTTGACGTGCTGGTTGAGGCCCTCCCGCTCGAAGAGGTCGAGGTTCGCGTTGGCGACGGCGGCCGAGACGGGGTGCCCGCCGAACGTGTAGCCGTGCGCGAACGACGCGTTGCCCTTGGCGAACGGCTCGTACAGGCGGTCGGAGGCGATGAGCGCGCCGATGGGGGAGTACCCCGACGTCAGGCCCTTGGCGCAGGTGATCATGTCCGGGACGTAGCCGAAGTCGTCGCACGCGAACATCGACCCGATGCGCCCGAACGCGCAGATGACCTCGTCGGACACCAGCAGCACGTCGTACTGGTCGCAGATCTCGCGTACGCGCTCGAAGTACCCGGGAGGCGGCGGGAAGCACCCGCCGGCGTTCTGCACGGGCTCCAGGAAGACGGCCGCGACGGAGTCGGGGCCCTCCATCTCGATGGCCTCGCCGATGCGGTCCGCGGCCCAGCGCCCGAACGCCTTCGGGTCGTCGCGCAGGTGCTCGGGCGCGCGGTACCCGTTGGTGTTCGGCACCTTGTGCGCGCCCGGGACGAGGGGCTCGAACTGCTCCTTGAGCGCCGGCAGGCCGGTGATCGACAGGGCGCCGTGCGGGGTGCCGTGGTACGCGATCGACCGCGAGATCACCTTGTACTTGTTCGGCTTGCCGGTGAGCTTGAAGTAGTTCTTGGCCAGCTTCCAGGCGGTCTCGACGGCCTCGCCGCCCCCCGTCGTGAAGAAGACGTGGTTCAGGGTGCCGGGCGCGTAGGTGGCCAGCCGCTCCGCGAGGTCGATGGCCTGCGGGTGCGCGTAGGACCACAGCGGGAAGAACGCGAGCTTCTCGGCCTGCACGCGTGCGGCCTCGGCCAGCTCGGCGCGCCCGTGGCCGGCCTGCACGACGAACAGGCCCGAGAGCCCGTCGATGTACTTGCGGCCCTGGTCGTCCCAGATGTGGTGGCCCTCGCCGCGCACGATCGTCGGGACGCCGCGGTCCCAGCTGCTCTGCCGAGTGAAGTGGCCCCAGAGGTGGGCCTTGGCCGCCGCGGAGCGGTCGGTGCCGAGTGGCGTCTGAGATGTGGTGCTCATCTGGTCCCCCAGTTGTAGAGCTGCTTGCGCAGCCGCAGGTACACGAACGTCTCGGTGGTCCGGACGCCGGGCAGCGTGCGGATCTTCTGGTTGAGAACCTCGAGCAGGTGGTCGTCGTCCTCGCAGACGACCTCGCAGAGCAGGTCGAAGCCGCCGGCGGTGACGACGACGTAGTCGACCTCGGGCAGCGCGGCCAGGGCGTCCGCGACGAGCGAGAGGTCGCCCTCGCACTTGAGCCCGATCATCGCCTGGCGGGTGAAGCCGACCTGCAGCGGGTCGGTGACGGCGACGATCTGCATCACGCCCGAGTCGGTGAGGCGCTGGACCCGCTGCCGCACCGCGGCCTCGGACAGGCCGATCGCCTTGCCGATCGCGGCGTAGGGTCGCCGGCCGTCCTCCTGGAGCTGTTCGACGATGGCCTTGGAGACGTCGTCGAGTGCCGGGTGCCCCGGTGCTGGTCTGCGTGTGCCCACCCGCCGATGGTGGTCGGCAACGGCCCTCAATGCAAGGAATCCGTCGTGACAGGCCGTGCGAACTTCTGATTTCGGCGTTGACCGCCCTCCGATTGGCCGAATGCCCCCTCTTGGGCTCCCGTCGGCGCCCCGACCGGCGTAGCGTGCGGCCCACCGACCGTGAGGAGATTGCCGTGAGCCAGGCCCCCGACCAGACGCTCGAGCTGCTGAACGTGATCGGGGGCGCCCAGCGTCCCGCCGCGGACGGCCGCACGACGTCGGTGATCGACCCGTCGACCGGGCAGGAGTACGCCCGGGCGCCGCTGAGTGGCGCGGACGACGTCGACGCCGCGTACGGCGCCGCCTCGGAGGCGTTCACGACGTGGGGCCGCACGACGCCCGCGGAGCGTCAGCTCGCGCTCCTGCGGCTGGCCGACGCGCTCGAGGCGCGCGCCGACGAGTTCGTCGCCGTCGAGTCCCGCAACACCGGCAAGCCGCTGCACCTGACCGCCACGGACGAGGTGCCGCCGTGCGTCGACCAGCTGCGGTTCTTCGCCGGCGCCGCGCGCGTGCTCGACGGGCTGAGCGCGGGGGAGTACATGGCGGGCCACACGTCGTGGGTGCGCCGCGAGCCGGTCGGCGTCGTCGGCCAGGTCACGCCGTGGAACTACCCGCTGATGATGGCCATCTGGAAGATCGCGCCCGCGCTCGCGGCCGGCAACACCATCGTGCTCAAGCCGTCCGACACGACGCCGTCCTCGACGCTGCTGCTCGGCCAGGTCGCGGCCGAGGTGCTGCCCCCGGGCGTCCTCAACGTGATCTGCGGCGACCGCGACACGGGCCGGGCATTGGTCTCGCACCAGCGCCCGGACATGGTCGCCATCACCGGCTCGGTCCGGGCCGGCTCCCAGGTGGCGGAGGCCGCCGCGGCCAACGTCAAGCGCGTGCACCTCGAGCTGGGCGGCAAGGCACCCGTGATCGTCTTCGCCGACGCCGACATCGCCGCGGCCGCCGAGGGGATCGCCGGCGCCGGGTACTACAACGCCGGCCAGGACTGCACGGCGGCCACCCGTGTGCTGGTGCACGCCTCCGTCCGCGCCGACTTCGTCGCGGCCCTCGCCGAGGCGGCGAAGGGCCAGCGCACGGGCATGCCGGACGACCCGGACGTCGCGTTCGGCCCGGTCAACAACGCCCTGCAGCTGGAGCGGGTCACCGGCTTCCTCGACCGGCTGCCGGACCACGCGTCGATCGTCGCCGGCGGCCACCGGGTGGGCGACACCGGCTACTTCGTCGAGGCGACCGTCGTCGACGGCCTGCGCCAGGACGACGAGGCCGTGCAGGACGAGATCTTCGGCCCGGTCATCACCGTCCAGACGTTCACGGACGAGGACGAGGCGATCGCGCTGGCCAACGGGGTCCGGTACGGGCTGTCGAGCTCGGTGTGGACCCAGAACCACGGCCGGGCGCTGCGGATGTCCCGGGCGCTCGACTTCGGGGTGGTCTGGATCAACACCCACATCCCGTTCGTCGCGGAGATGCCGCACGGCGGCTTCAAGCACTCCGGGTACGGCAAGGACCTCTCGATGTACGGCTTCGAGGACTACACCCGGATCAAGCACGTCATGTCGGCTTTTGACGCCTAGGTCGACGGATCCAGGACCCCTGTGTTCCATCCGTGCAACATTTTCGTTGCGTACGGGTGTTTCGACGACGGATTCCTTGCTGGACGGTCGTCTGTTTGCGATGATCCACCGACCCCGCCGTCACCGGCGGCCCCCTCCGGCACCCTAGGAGCCTCATGAGCCCCCTCCGCCGACCTGCCCCCGCAGACCCGCGCGTCCGTGCGCTCGTCGCGCAGGCGCAACGGGCCAACCTCTCGCGGCGGTCCTTCCTGATCGGTGCCCTCGGCACGGCCGGCGCCGGCGCGCTGCTCGCCGCGTGCGGCACGGGATCGCCGTCCGGGACGACGGAGACGGCCAAGGACGTCTCGGGCAGCGACAAGATCGTGCGCTGGGCCAACTGGACGCAGTACCTCGACCAGGACGACGACGGCACGACGTACCCGACGCTCGTCGAGTTCGAGAAGCAGTCGGGCCTCAAGGTCACGTACGCCGAGGACATCGACGACAACGACTCGTTCTACGGCAAGGTCTCCGGCCAGCTGAAGAACGGCCAGGACATCGGCTACGACATCGTCACGCTCACCGACTGGATGGCCGCGCGGATGATCCGCCTCGGCTACACCCAGGAGCTGGACCGGTCGCGGATCCCGAACGCCGCCAACATCCTGCCCAACCTCGCCAACGTCGACTTCGACCCGGGCCGCACCCATTCGCTGACCTGGCAGTCCGGGTTCGCGGGCTTCGCGTGGGACAAGGAGAAGGTGCCCAGCGGCGTGCACACGCTCAGCGACCTGTGGGCGCCCGAGCTGGCCGGCCGCGTCGAGGTCCTCTCGGAGATGCGCGACACGATGGGCATCATCATGCTCGACCAGGGCATCGACCCCTCGGGCGACTGGACGGACGACGACTTCTACGGCGCGCTGGACATCCTCAAGGAGAAGATCGACTCGGGCCACATCCGGCAGGTCCGCGGCAACGCGTACACGCAGGACCTGGCCTCGGGCGACGCGATCGCGGTCATCGGCTGGTCGGGCGACATCACGTCGCTCAACTACGAGGCCGACGACAAGTTCGAGTTCGGCATCCCGGAGGCGGGCGGCACGCTCTGGAGCGACAACATGATGGTGCCGATCGGCTCGCCGCACCTGGGCAACGCCGAGGACCTCATGAACTACTACTACGACCCCGCCGTCGCGGCTCAGGTCGCGGCGTGGGTCAACTACATCACCCCCGTGGAGGGGGCCCGCGAGGAGATGGAGAAGATCGACCCCGACCTCGCGGAGAACCCGTACATCTTCCCGACGGAGGAGATCCTGTCCAAGGTCAGCGTGTTCCGGACGCTGACGCCCGACGAGGAGGAGCGCTACAACGGCGAGTTCCTCACCGTGATCGGCGCATGACGAGCACGGCCACCGCCGTCCCGGCGGAGACCGTCGGCCCGGGGGGCGCGGCGCTCGAGATCGTGGGTGTCACCAAGGCGTTCGGCTCGTTCGTGGCGGTCGACGACCTCACGCTCACCGTCCCGTCGGGCTCGTTCTTCGCCCTGCTCGGGCCGTCGGGCTGCGGCAAGACGACGACCCTGCGGATGGTCGCCGGACTCGAGCAGCCGACGTCGGGCACGCTGTCGATCGGCGGCCGGGACGTCACCGGCACCCGCGCGCACCAGCGGCCGGTCAACACGGTGTTCCAGAGCTACGCGCTGTTCCCGCACCTGACCGTGGGGGAGAACGTCGCGTTCGKGCTCAAGCGGTCCCGGGCGAGCGGCGTGGCCCAGCGCGTGGCCGACGGGCTCGCCCTGGTCGAGCTCGGTCACCTGGCCGACCGCAAGCCCGCGCAGCTCTCGGGCGGGCAGCAGCAGCGCGTCGCGCTGGCCCGGGCCCTGGTGAACCGTCCCGCGCTCCTGCTCCTGGACGAGCCCCTCGGCGCGCTCGACCTCAAGCTCCGGCGCCAGATGCAGCTCGAGCTCAAGCGGATCCAGACCGAGGTCGGGCTCACCTTCGTGCACGTCACGCACGACCAGGAGGAGGCCATGACCATGGCCGACACGGTCGCGGTGATGAACCACGGCCGCATCGAGCAGATGGGCTCGCCGGCCGACCTGTACGAGCTGCCGCGCACCGCGTTCGTCGCCAACTTCCTCGGGCAGTCCAACCTCGTGGCCGGGACCGTGACCGAGCGGCTGACCAAGCGGGGCCTGCTCGGCGTCGACATCGGCGGCACGCGGATCCTGGTGCCGGAGTCGCGCGCCGTGCGGACCGAGGGCGCCGTGCTCGTCGGCGCCCGGCCGGAGAAGATGCGGCTGCTCGTCGGTGACCAGGAGCCGGCCCGGGGCGAGAACGTCCTCGGGCCGGGCATCGTCACCGACGTGTCGTTCATGGGCGTGAGCACGCAGTACCAGGTGGAGGTCCCGGGGCTGGGCACCTTCGGCGTCTTCGCGCAGAACCTGCTGGGCGGCGCCAGCGTCGCCGTGGGCTCGTCCGTGAGCCTCGCGTGGGGCGTCGACTTCACGTTCGGGCTGGACGGCGCGCAGGCCGCCGACGAGGGCACGGTCGACCTGGACGACGAGCTGTGAGCATCGCGGCCGCGCTCGGCGACAGCGTCGCCAGCGGCCCGGACGCCCCGCTGCCGCGGCGCACCGCGCAGCGGGCGCACCTGGTCCTGCTCGGACCCGGGCTCATCTACCTGGTGCTCTTCTTCGTGGTGCCCGTCGGCGCGCTGCTGGCGACGTCGTTGTACGTCCCGGTGCCCGGGGGGGACGTCGGCCAGTACCAGCCGRCCTTCCACTGGCAGAACTACGTCGACGCCATCGCGCAGTTCTGGCCGACGATCCTGCGCTCGTTCTGGTTCGCGCTCCTGGCCACGGTCGCGGCGCTGGTGATCGGCTACCCGATGGCCTACGTGATCGCCGTCCGGGCGCGCGGGCGCAAGCTGCTGCAGGGGTTCCTGCTCGTGCTGGTCGTCGCGCCGTTCTTCACCAGCTTCATCCTGCGGACCATCGCGTGGAAGCAGATCCTCGCCGACGACTCCCTGGTGGTCGCGGTCCTGCACTGGCTGCACGTGCTGCCGCCGGACGCCCGGCTCACCGCGACGCCGTTCGCCGTGGTCTGCGGCCTGACGTACAACTTCCTGCCGTTCATGGTGCTGCCGATCTTCGCGGCGCTGGAGCGGCTGGACTCCCGCCTGCTCGAGGCCGGCGCGGACCTGTACGCCTCGCCCACGACCACGTTCCGCACGGTGACCTGGCCGCTGTCCATGCCGGGCGTCGTCGCCGGCACGCTGCTCACGTTCATCCCCGCCGCGGGCGACTACGTGAACGCCTCCCTGCTGGGCAACAACACGAACACGACGATGGTGGGGCAGGTGATCGACGCGCGGTTCTTCAAGGTGCTGGACTACCCGACCGCCGCGTCCCTGTCGGTGATCCTCATGGTGGCGATCCTGCTGCTGGTCGGGGCGTACATCCGGCGCGCCGGGACGGAGGACCTGCTGTGACCGCGGTGCTCGAGCCGGTCTCGACGGCGACCCCGAGAGYCGTCGCCCCGGCACCGCGCCGGCCGCGCCGCCGGCTCGGGGACATGATCGTCCCGATCTTCGCCGGGCTCGCCTTCGTGTACCTGCTGGTCCCGGTGGCCTACACGGTCGTGTTCTCGTTCAACGACGCCGGCAAGACGAACCTCGTGTGGCGCGGCTTCACGCTGGACAACTGGCAGAACCCCTGCGGTGCGCCCCAGGTGTGCGAGGCGTTCGGCAACTCGCTGCAGGTCGGGCTGGTCTCGACGCTCGTGGCGACGGCGATCGGCACGCTCATGGCCATCGCCCTGGTCCGGTTCCGGTTCCGCGGGCGCGCGCTCACCAACCTGCTGATCTTCCTGCCGATGTCCACGCCGGAGGTCGTGCTCGGTGCCGCGCTGCTGGCGCAGTTCCTCTCGGTGCGGGTGCCCCTCGGCTTCGGCACGGTCGTGACCGCCCACGTGATGTTCTGCATCAGCTTCGTGGTCGTCACCGTGAAGGCCCGCGTGTCCAGCCTGGACCCCGCGCTCGAGGAGGCCGCCRCCGACCTGTACGCCTCCCCGTGGCAGGCGTTCTGGCGGGTGACCTTCCCGCTGCTGCTGCCGGGGATCGCCGCGGCTGCGCTGCTCGCGTTCAGCCTGAGCTTCGACGACTTCATCGTCACCAACTTCACGTCGGGCTCGTTCACCACGTTCCCGAAGTTCGTCTACGTCAGCGCGACCCGCGGCATCCCGCCGCAGGCCAACGTCATCAGCTCGTTCATGTTCGTCCTGGCCCTCGCGATCGTGGTGCTGGTCCAGGTGCTCGGATACGCCCGGAGCAAGCGGCTCCTGGCTCGGTGAACGACATAGTGGGTTCGGAGGCGGGTCTCGTGCGGATCTTGGTGGTCGGCAGTGGCGGGGTCGGCGACGCGGTCGCCCGGATCGCCGCGCGCCGGCAGTTCTTCGAGCTGCTGGTGGTGGCCGACGTGGACCTGGGGCGGTCGCAGCGCACGGTCGAGGCGGCGAGCGCGCACGACGTGGTGGGCGGCCGGTTCGTCGCGGCGGTCGTCGACGCGTCGAGCGCGGGAGCCGTGGAGGCGCTGGTCCGGGAGCACGGCGCGACGCACGTGCTCAACGCCGTCGACCCGCGGTTCGTCCTGCCGATCTTCGAGGGCGTGCGTGCCGCGGGCGCGCACTACCTCGACATGGCGATGTCCCTGTCGCACGCGCACCCGGAGCGTCCGTACGAGCTGCCGGGCGTGAAGCTGGGCGACGAGCAGTTCGCGCAGGGCGCCGACTGGTCGGACGCGGGGCAGCTGGCCCTGGTCGGCATCGGCGTGGAGCCCGGGCTGTCCGACGTGTTCGCCCGGTACGCGGCGGACCACCTGTTCAGCGCCATCGACGAGCTGGGCGTGCGGGACGGCGCCAACCTCGAGGTGGTCGGCGACGACGGCGAGCCGATCTTCGCCCCGTCGTTCTCCATCTGGACCACGATCGAGGAGTGCCTCAACCCGCCGGTGATCTGGTCGGCCGACCGGGCCGAGGCGGGCGCGGGGCTCGAGGACGGCTGGTTCACGGTCGCCCCGTTCCACGAGCCGGAGGTGTTCCGCTTCCCGGAGCCGATCGGCGACGTCGAGTGCGTGCACGTCGAGCACGAGGAGGTCCTCCTCATGCCGCGCTGGGTGGACGCCCGGAAGGTGACGTTCAAGTACGGGCTGGGCGAGGAGTTCATCGGCGTGCTGCAGACCCTGCACCGCCTGGGCCTCGACCGGACCGAGCCGGTCACCGTGCGCGGCGTCCCCGTCAGCCCGCGTGACGTCGTCGCCGCCGCGCTGCCCGACCCCGCGACGATCGGCCCGCGGATGACCGGCTCGACGTGCGCCGGCCTGCTGGTCACGGGCACCGGCAAGGACGGCGCTCCGCGCGAGGTGTACCTGCACCACCTCGTCGACAACGCGTGGTCGATGGCCGAGTACGGCGCGCAGTGCGTCGTGTGGCAGACGGCGGTGAACCCCGTGGTCGCGCTCGAGCTGCTCGCGGCGGGGACGTGGAGCGGGACCGGCGTGCTGGGGCCCGAGGCGTTCGACGCCGTGCCGTTCCTCGAGCTTCTCGCCGCGCCGACGCCCGAGGGCTACGGCTCGCCGTGGGGCCTGGAGGAGCGGGTCCCGTCCTGAGGTCCGTGAGGATGGAGGCATGACGGTCCGCAACCCCATCCTGCGCGGGTCGCACCCCGACCCGTCCGTCGTGCGCGTCGGCGACGAGTACGTCATCGCGACGTCGACGTTCGAGTGGTACCCAGGGGTGCGCCTGCACCGGTCCCGGGACCTCGCGAGCTGGCAGGACGTGGGCGGCGCGCTGCGGGATTCGCGCCCGCTCGACCTGACGGGCGTGCCGGACTCGGGCGGCGTCTGGGCGCCGAGCCTGTCCTACGTCGACGGGCTGTTCCACCTCGTCTACAGCAACGTCTCGACGTACACCGGTGGCTTCACCGATGCCCCGAGCTACGTCGTGACGGCGCCCTCGATCGACGGCACGTGGTCCGACCCGGTGCTCCTGCACGCGCGCGGCTTCGACGCGTCGCTGTTCCACGACGGGCCCGACAGCTGGCTGGTCAACCTGGTCCACGACTGGCGCCCCGGTCGCGGGGGCTCGGCGGGCCTGGAGGCCACCCCGTACGACCGCCGGACCCGCACCCTGGTCGGTCCGCCCGTGCGCCTCGACCTGCCGCCGACCGACTCGTGGATCGAGGGGCCCAACGTCTACCGCCGGGGGGACTGGTACTACCTGGTCACGGCCGACGGCGGCACGGGGTACGAGCACCAGGTCACGGTGGCCCGGTCGAGGTCGCTGGCCGGTCCGTACGAGCGCGACCCGCGCGGGCCGCTCCTCACCGCGAAGCACCGGCCCGACTGGCCGCTGCAGAAGGCAGGGCACGGGAGCCTCGTCGCGACTCCCGACGACGAGTGGTACCTCGCGTTCCTCGTCGCGCGTCCGCACGGGGAGCGCGGCCCGTGCATCCTCGGCCGTGAGACCGCGCTCGCCCGGGTCGACTGGGTCGACGGCTGGCCGAGCGTGACCGATCCCCTCCCACCGCTCGAGGTGGAGGTCGTCGCACAGGCCCAGGCAGTCCTCGACGAGGAGGACGACTTCGACCTCRACCGACTCGGGCCCCAGTGGTCCACGCTCCGTCGGCCACCGACCGACGACTGGCTGGACCTGACGTCGCGACCCTCCCACCTGCGGATCCACGGCGGCAGGTCCCCGCAGAGCGCCGTCGGCGCGAGCCTCGTCGCGCGTCGCGTCACCGAGCAGCGCTGCGGCTTCGAGGCGACGATCGAGCTCGTGCCGACGACGTTCCAGCACGCGGCGGGCATCACGGCGTACTACAACACGCGCTCCTGGTCCTTCCTCCACGTCACGGCCGCTGACGACGGGTCGACCGTCCTGCGGGTGGCGCACTCCGACCGCGGCGTGGTCCGCCTCGACCCGGCCGTCGTCGCGCTGCCGCCCGGTGCGCCCGTGCGCCTGGGCCTCGACCTCGACGGCGACCGGCTCGCGTTCCGGTACGCCACGGGAGCGGTGTGGCAGGCCGTCGGCGCGGCGGTCGACGCTGCGGTGCTCTCCGACGAGCACGCCGTCGAGCTCGACGCCGCCGGCCAGGTCCGCGCGATGGGGTTCACGGGCGCCTTCGTCGGCATGTGGGTCTGGGACCTGACCGGGCACGGGCACCACGCCGACGTCGATGCCGCCCGCTACACGACACGCTAGAGCGAGCGGAGGGCGTCCTCCAGGACGGTCAGCGCCTCGTCCAGCAGGTCGAGCCCGATGACCAGCGGCGGGAGCAGGCGCAGGACGTTGCCCCACGTGCCGCAGGTGAGCACCAGCACGCCCTGCGCCGCGCACGCCGCAGCKACCTTCTGCGCCGCAGCCTTGTCGGGCTCGAGCGTGCCCGGCACGACGAGCTCGATGGCGAGCATCGCGCCGCGCCCGCGCACGTCGGCGAGCGCGGGCACCTCGCCCTGCAGCGCCCGGAGCCGGGGGAGCACGGCCGCCTCGATCGCCCGCGCGGCGCCGGCCAGGTCGTCGCGCTCGTAGATCTCGAGGGAGGCCAGCGCGGCCGCGCATGCGATCGGGTTGCCGCCGAACGTGCCGCCCAGACCGCCCGCGTGCACGGCGTCGAGCAGCTCCGCCCGACCGGTCACCGCGCCGAGCGGCAGCCCGCCGGCGATGCCCTTGGCCAGCGCGATCAGGTCGGGGACGACGCCCTCGTGCTCGCTGGCGAACATGGCCCCCGTGCGCGCGAACCCGGTCTGTACCTCGTCGGCGACGAACACGATCCCCTTCTCTGCGGCCCACGCGGCGAGGGTCGGCAGGAAGCCCGGGGCCGGCACGACGAACCCGCCCTCGCCCAGGATCGGCTCGACCACCAGGGCGGCCACCTGGTCGGCGCCCACCTGGCGCTCGGCCACGTCGATCGCCCGCTGCGCCGCCTGCTCGCCCGTCATCCCCTCGGGGTCGCGCAGCGGGTACGACGCCGGCACGCGGTAGACCTCGCCGGCRAACGGTCCGAAGCCCGTCTTGTAGGGCATGGCCCGCGCGGTCATCGCCATCGTGAGGTTGGTGCGCCCGTGGTACGCGTGATCGAGCACCAGCACGGCCTCCCGGCCGGTCGCGCGGCGGGCGATCTTCACCGCGTTCTCGACGGCCTCGGCACCCGAGTTGACCAGGACCGACCGCTTCTCGTGCGTGCCGGGCGTGACCCGGGCCAGCCCCTCGCACACGGCGACGTACTCCTCGTACGGGCTGATCATGAAGCAGGTGTGCGTGAAGTCGAGCGCCTGCGCGGCCACGGCCGCCGCGACCTCCGGCGCGCTGGCCCCGACCGACGTCACCGCGATGCCTGAACCCAGGTCGACCAGCACGTTCCCGTCGACGTCCTCGATGACCGCGCCCGCGGCCCGCGCCACGTAGACGGGCAGCGTCGAGGACACCCCCGCCGCGACCGCCGCACGACGCCGCTCGCCGAGTGCGACGGAGCGGGGTCCGGGGATCGCCGTGCGCAGGACGCGGCGCTGCTCGAGGGGGGAGGCGGGGGCGGAAACAGTGGTCATGAGGGGACGCTAATGCGGATCTCGTGCTCCGGGAAGGATCTGGCCGACGAAATCCGCCG
This sequence comes from Cellulomonas sp. P5_C6, assembly GCF_054049635.1. NCBI lineage: Bacteria > Bacillati > Actinomycetota > Actinomycetes > Micrococcales > Cellulomonadaceae > Cellulomonas > Cellulomonas sp. P5_C6. The sequence continues at coordinate 14,409 of NZ_JBFULZ010000047.1, forward strand.
CGCGCCTGCTCGGCGGTCCCGGAGCGCCGATCGGGTGACCCGAGCACGCTGTCAGGGGGTTCCCAGCGTCTCGGGGGAAGATAGGCCGGCGCGGGTCGATCGAGACCCCGCTCTCGTGCGTGCGTGCGGGGACGTGGACGGAGGGGTCGATGGAGTACCTGGGCGCTGTTCTGGTCGTGGTCGTGGTGCTTCTGCTCTCCATCGGGCTGCACGAGGTCGGGCACATGGTCCCCGCGAAGCGCTTCGGCGTCCGGGTGAGCCACTACATGATCGGCTTCGGGCCCACCCTGTGGTCGCGCACCAAGGGCGAGACGGAGTACGGCCTCAAGGCGATCCCGCTGGGCGGCTACGTCCGCCTGGTCGGCATGTACCCGCCCGACGCCGCGGTGGGCAACCCGCCGGCGAAGTCGTGGACCGGCCGGCTCGCGCGCGACGCCCGTCAGGCGAGCGCCGAGGAGATCCGGCCCGGCGAGGACTCCCGGGCGTTCTACCACCTGTCCACGCCCAAGAAGCTGGTCGTGATGCTGGGCGGGCCGGTGATGAACCTCGTCATCGCGTTCGTGCTCATGGCGATCGTGCTCATCGGCTTCGGCCTGCCGACGTACACCCCGCACCTCGCGGGGGTCTCGCAGTGCGTGCTGCCCGCGGACGCACCCGCGATGCAGGAGTGCACGTCGTCCGACGTCGCCGCCCCGTCGGCCGCGGCGGGCATCGAGCCGGGCGACACGATCGTGTCCTACGACGGCACGGAGATCACCTCGTGGGAGCAGCTCTCCGGGCTGATCAAGGCCTCGAGCGCCGACCCCGTCCCCGTCGTCGTCGAGCGCGACGGCACGACCGTCGACCTCACGATCACGCCGATCGTCGCCGACCGCCCGGTGTACGACGCCAACGACCAGCCCGTCCTCGACAGCTCCGGCCAGCAGGTGACCAAGCCCGTCGGGTTCCTGGGCATCACGCCGTCGCGCGAGATGGTCCGGCAGCCGGTGCTGTCAGTGCCGCGCGTCGTCGCCGACACGACGTGGCAGACCGTCACGGTCGTCGCGACGTTGCCGGCCCGCGTCGTCGACCTCGTCCGCTCGGAGGTCAACGACACGCCGCGGGACGCCAACAGCATCGTCGGCATCGTCGGCATCGGCCGGTTCGCCGGCGAGATCGCCTCGACCGACGGCCTCGACTGGCAGATCAAGGCCGCGTCCCTGCTGCAGATGCTCGCGGCGCTGAACATCGCGCTGTTCGTCTTCAACCTCATCCCGCTGCCGCCGCTCGACGGCGGTCACGTGGCTGCGGCGCTCTGGGAGGGCGGACGCCGTCAGGTCGCCCGCCTGCGTGGCCTGCCGCGGCCGGGGCCGTTCGACTCCGCCAAGCTGGTCCCGCTGGCGTACTCCGTATTCGTGGTGCTCGGCGCGGTCGGGCTCCTGCTGATCTACGCCGACATCGTGAACCCGGTGCAGATCTGATCCGTGAGGGCTCCGGGGTGATCTCGTGCACAGCGGGCCCCCCGGGACCGACGCGAGTCGCGCCGGGTGCGATGATGACGAGGTGACCATCCCGATCAGCCTCGGCATGCCGGAGGCACCACCCCTCGTCCTTGCCCCGCGGCGCAAGACCCGCAAGATCAAGGTCGGCAAGATCGAGGTCGGCGGGGACGCGCCCGTCAGCGTGCAGTCGATGTGCACCACGCAGACCACGGACATCAACGCGACCCTGCAGCAGATCGCGGAGCTGACGGCGGCCGGCTGCGACATCGTGCGCGTCGCGGTGCCCACCCAGGACGACGCCGACGCCCTCCCGGCGATCGCGCACAAGTCGCAGATCCCGGTGATCGCGGACATCCACTTCCAGCCGAAGTACGTGTTCGCCGCCATCGACGCCGGCTGCGCGGCAGTCCGCGTCAACCCCGGCAACATCCGCAAGTTCGACGACCAGGTCAAGGAGATCGCCCGGGCCGCCACCGACGCCGGCACCTCGATCCGGATCGGCGTCAACGCCGGCTCGCTGGACCCGCGCCTGCTGGCCAAGTACGGCAAGGCCACCCCCGAGGCCCTCGTCGAGTCGGCCGTCTGGGAGGCCTCGCTGTTCGAGGAGCACGGGTTCCGCGACTTCAAGATCTCGGTCAAGCACAACGACCCGGTGGTCATGGTCCGCGCCTACGAGCTCCTCTCCGAGCGGGGCGACTGGCCCCTGCACCTCGGCGTCACCGAGGCGGGACCGGCGTTCCAGGGCACCATCAAGTCCGCGACCGCGTTCGGCGCGCTGCTGAGCAAGGGCATCGGCGACACCATCCGCGTGTCGCTGTCCGCGCCGCCGGTCGAGGAGGTCAAGGTCGGCATCCAGATCCTGCAGTCGCTCAACCTGCGGCCGCGCAAGCTCGAGATCGTGTCCTGCCCGTCCTGCGGCCGCGCCCAGGTCGACGTGTACTCGCTGGCCGAGCGCGTGACGGCCGGCCTCGAGGGCATGGAGGTGCCGCTGCGGGTGGCCGTCATGGGCTGCGTCGTCAACGGGCCCGGGGAGGCGCGCGAGGCCGACCTCGGTGTGGCGTCCGGCAACGGCAAGGGGCAGATCTTCGTCCGCGGCGAGGTCATCAAGACGGTCCCCGAGGCGCTCATCGTCGAGACCCTGATCGAGGAGGCCATGCGCCTCGCCGAGAGCATGGACCCGGTCGAGTCCGGCGACGGTTCCCCGGTGGTCACCGTCGGCTGAGGGGTGCTGGCGCCCAACGTTCACTCGATCGACGTGTCGGATCTCGGGTGAAGCACAGGCTGGTGGTGCAGGATCAACCCATGGTGCAACGCCGCGCTGCTCTGCTCGACGGTCGGGCCGGGGGTCGAGTCCTCGGGGACGTCGACCTCGAGAGCGCCCTGGCGGTCTGCGCCCGGGATGCTGTCGGTTCCGTCCTGGCGACAGCGCGGCTCGAACAAGCAGTCGGCAAGTCGCTCCGGGCCGCCGGAGGGGCCCTGTGGGGCTACGAGGAGGACGGCGAGCTCCTCGCCATCTGCTTCGCGGGCGCCAACATGGTCCCCGTCGTCCCGGTGGACGACCCCCGCACGGTCAGCCGCGCGCTCGACGCGTTCGCCGGGCTGGCCCGCGGCCAGGGCAGGCGCTGCTCCTCGATCGTCGGACCCGCGGACGCGGTGCTCGGCCTGTGGGGCCGCCTGAGGTACTTCTGGCCCGCCGCCCGTGAGGTCCGCGACGACCAGCCGTCGATGGTCCTCGAGCACGCCCCCTTGGTGACGCCCGACCCGCGCGTGCGCCGGTCGCGCCCCGAGGAGTTCGACGTCGTCCTGCCCGCGTGCGTGCGCATGTTCACCGAGGAGGTCGGCTACTCGCCGGTCAGCGGTCCGGGCGGACCGTACGAGACGCGGGTGCACGGCCTCATCGCGCAGGGCCGCTCGTTCGTCCGGATCGACCCGTCCGGACCCGTCGTGGAGGACCGCCGGCTCGCCCGGCGTCCCGCGGGGGACGTCGTGTTCAAGGCGGAGCTCGGGGCCGTCGCCGGGGGAGTGGCGCAGGTGCAGGGCGTGTGGGTGGCCCCGGACCGGCGTGGCGAGGGCATCTCCGAGGCCGGGATGGCCGCGGTCGTGCAGATCGCCCGCGGGGAGGTCGCGCCGCTGGTGTCCCTCTACGTCAACAGCTACAACGCGCGGGCGCTCGCGTCGTACCGCGCGGTGGGGTTCCGGCAGGTCGGCACGTACGCGACCGTCCTGTTCTGACGCTCGCTCCCAGGCCCGTCAGCGCAGCAGCCGGGACATCCGTCGGTCCGCCAGCGGCTTGCCGCCCGTCTGGCACGTGGGGCAGTACTGCAGCGACGAGTCTGCGAACGAGACCTCGTGCACCGTGTCCCCGCACGGCACGTCGTTCCACCCCGGGCAGGGTTCGCCCGTGCGCCCGTGCACCTTCATGCCGCGCCGCTTGGCGTCCTTGAGCTCCGCGGCCGGCTTGCCCGACGCCGACGCCACGGCGCCCGTGAGCACGTCGCGGATCGCCTCCCAGAGGACCCGGGTGCGGTCCGCGTCGAACGACTTCGTCATCGCGAACGGGCTCATCCGCGCGGCGAGCAGGATCTCGTCCGAGTAGGCGTTGCCGATGCCCGCGATCGTCCCCTGGTCGCGCAGCAGGCCCTTGACCTGCTGGTTGCGTGCCGCGAGCAGCTCGGCCAGCCGGTCCTCGGTGAACTCGTCCGACAACGGCTCGACCCCCAGCGTGGCGATCTGCGGCACGTCGGAGGGATCCTCGACGACGTGCACCGCGAGGCGCTTGCGCGTCCCCGCCTCGGTCAGGTCGAAGCCCGACCCGTCGTCGATGCGGACGCGCAGCGCCAGCGGGGACTTGCCGGGGCGCACCGGGTTGGTCGACAGCTGCTCCGACCAGCGCACCCAGCCGGCGCGCGACAGGTGCCAGATCAGGTGCAGGGGCTCGCCGGTCGGCGTGGCGACCATGAGGTCGAGCCACTTGCCGTGCCGCTGGACGTCCACGACGGTGCCGCCGACGAGCGCGTCCGGTGGCGGCCGGAACGTCTTGAGCGCGCTGATGGCGCCGATGGAGACCTCGGTCACGGCGTGGCCGTCCGTCCGCCCGCGCAGGAACTGCGCGAGCGCCTCGACCTCGGGCAGCTCCGGCACGGGTCCATCCAACCCCACGTAAACGCGTACGGGGCGGCTATCCGGGAGAACTACGCTTCCTCCCATGCTCATCCGCCTCTCCCAGCTCTTCTTCCGCACCCTGCGCGAGGACCCGGTCGACGCCGAGGTCGCCAGCCACCGGCTGCTCGTGCGCGCGGGCTACATCCGCCGCGCAGCCCCCGGCATCTACACCTGGCTGCCGCTGGGTCTTCGCGTGCTGGCCAAGGTGGAGCAGGTCGTCCGCGAGGAGATGGCCGCGGCCGGCGCCCAGGAGGTGCACTTCCCGGCGCTGCTGCCCAAGGAGCCCTACGAGGCGACCGGGCGCTGGACGGAGTACGGGCCGAACATCTTCCGGCTCAAGGACCGCAAGGGCGGTGACTACCTGCTCGCGCCGACGCACGAGGAGATGTTCACGCTCCTGGTCAAGGACCTGTACTCGTCGTACAAGGACCTGCCGCTCGCTCTCTTCCAGATCCAGACGAAGTACCGCGACGAGGCGCGCCCGCGCGCCGGGCTCATCCGCGGCCGCGAGTTCATCATGAAGGACGCGTACTCGTTCGACGTCGACGACGCCGGCCTCGAGGTGTCCTACCAGGCGCAGCGCGACGCCTACCAGCGCATCTTCGACCGCCTCGGCCTCGAGTACGTCATCGTCGCCGCCACGTCGGGGGCCATGGGCGGGTCGCGCTCGGAGGAGTTCCTCACGCCGACGCCCATCGGCGAGGACACGTTCGTGCGCTCGCCGGGCGGCTACGCCGCGAACGTCGAGGCCGTCACCACGGTCGTGCCGGACGCCGTGCCGTTCGACGACGCCCCGGCGGCCCACGTCGAGGACACCCCCGACACGCCGACCATCGACACGCTCGTGGCCGTCGCCAACGAGCGGTTCGCGCGTCCCGACCGAGCCTGGACGGCGGCGGACACGCTGAAGAACGTCGTGCTGGCCCTGGTGCACCCGACCGGCGAGCGCGAGCTCCTCGTCGTCGGCCTGCCCGGCGACCGCGACGTCGACCTCAAGCGCCTCGAGGCGTCCGTGGCGCCCGCCGAGGTCGAGGCCGCCGGCGACGCCGACTTCGCGGCGCACCCCGAGCTCGTCCGCGGGTACATCGGCCCCGGGTCGATGGGCCCGAACGTCCCCGTCGCCGAGGGCGCCGAGCGCACCGCGGTCCGCTACCTGCTCGACCCCCGGGTCGTCGCCGGGACGCGCTGGATCACGGGCGCGAACGAGCCGGGTCGGCACGTGTTCGACCTCGTGGCCGGTCGCGACTTCACGGCGGACGGCACCGTCGAGGCGGCCGAGGTGCGCGCGGGCGACCCGGCCCCCGACGGCTCCGGCCCGCTCGAGCTGGCGCGCGGCATCGAGATCGGCCACATCTTCGCCCTCGGCCGCAAGTACGCCCAGGCGCTCGGCCTGACCGTGCTGGACCAGAACGGCAAGGCGCAGGTCGTCACCATGGGTTCCTACGGCGTCGGCGTCACCCGCGTGCTCGCGGCGCTCGCCGAGGCCAACAACGACGAGCGCGGGCTGGCCTGGCCGGCGCACGTCGCCCCGGCTCACGTGCACGTGGTGGCCACCGGCAAGGACCCCGCGGTCTTCGAGGCCGCGGAGGCGCTGGCCACCGAGCTCTCGGGTCGAGGTGTCGAGGTGCTCTACGACGACCGTCCCGGCAAGGTCTCGCCCGGCGTGAAGTTCGCCGACGCCGAGCTGCTGGGGGTCCCGCTCGTCGTCGTCGTCGGCCGCGGGCTGGCCGAGGGCGTGGTCGAGGTGCGCCCGCGCGTCGGCGGCACCACCGAGCAGGTCCCGGTCGCCGAGGCCGCGGACCGCGTCTCCGCCCTCGTCACGGAGCTGCTCACCGCGTAGGGCAGTGCACGACGACGTCCGAGCAGCCGGCTGCTCGGACGTCGTCGTGCTGTCCGGCGGTCAGCCGACCGGCTGCTGKGCGCGYTCCGGSAGGCCCGGGAACGGSACCGGGGTGGCGCCCCAGGCCGCCGCGGCGTCCGTCGCGGCTCGCAGGCCGTCGATGAGCGGTGCCCGGCTGCCGGGGGCGGCCTGCGCGACCGCGTCGGCATAGGCGTCGGCGACGGAGGTCTCGAGGGTGCGCGCGAGGGCGGTGGCGACCGCAGGGTCGTCCAGCCCGGCGGGCAGCGTGTAGGAGGCCCGGCGGGGGTCCTGCGCCGTGCCGTCGATGCCTGCCGCGCCGGCCCAGTCCTCGCTGCGGGCCCGGTGCGCCGCCGACGAGCTCGACGCCGCGGTGCGCTGGTCGCCCGAGAGCTTGGCCGCGATCACCTCGAACCCGTAGCCGGCCTGGTCGTGCACGAGCGCGAGCGTGCCCGCCTCCTCGGTCGTCACGCCGTCGACGCCGGTCGGGCTGGGCGACGGGGACGCCGCCGCGTCGGGGACCAGCGACGGCACCTCGGCGCCGGTGGCGTGCGCCAGCCGGGTGGCCAGCTCGCCGCGGGACGTCGCGACCGAGGCGACGAGCCGGGCCAGCGGCCCGTCGGTCACCGCGTCGGCGTCGGCGAGCGCGGTCCGGGTCGCGGTCGCCAGCTCGTCCAGCACCTCGGCCACGGTGGCCGTACTCGTGGTGGGCGTGCTGCTGGGGCTCTCGGTCGGCGACGGGAGGCCGGAGACGTAGACGCCGCCGAGCTGCTCGGCGTGCTGGCCGGAGAACCCGGTCACGTCCGCCAGCACCGGGGCGACGGGGTCCACCGCACCGTCGGGGAGCAGCGCGGCCGCGGTCGCCGCCTCGGCGAGGGCGAGGGAGTCGGCGACGGTCCGGGCGCGCACCTGCTCGACGGCGTCCGGGCTGGGCTCGACCGGAGGGGGTGTCTCGGCGCGCAGGCCGCAGGCAGCGAGCGTGAGAACCATCACGGCCGCGGCGAGCCCGCGGACCCACGGGCGCGGGAGATCCCGCGGTGCTGCAGGGTCCTGGCGCGCGCTCATCGCCGGTGATCCTGCCACGCCGCACGGCCGCGGCGGTCGGGCACGCCCGGACTCGTTACTCTGGACCCACAACATCACAGGGTCGCTACGTCGCTCGCCGACGACCCGCTGGACCGACAGGAGGCTGACATGGTCGCGCCAGCACACGCAGAGCGGGTCCGCCACGTCGTGGAGCCCGCCGTCGTGGCGGGGGGTCTCGTGCTCGAGGACGTCACGGTGCGCAAGGCCGGGACGCGATCTGTCGTCGAGGTGGTCGTCGACCTGACCGAGGACGACGAGGGTGACCTGGACCTCGAGCGCGTGGCGGAGGCGACCCGTGCGGTCTCCGACGCCCTCGACGCGGCCGACGTCATCGTCGGCGAGTACACGCTCGACGTGATGAGCCCCGGGGTCTACCGCCCGCTGACCGAGCGCCGCCACTTCACGCGCGCGGTCAGCCGCATGGTCACGGTGACGCTGACGGACGGGTCCAAGCTGGCGGGTCGGTTGACCGAGGTCGACCGGACCGGTGCGGACGGCGACGCGATCGTCGTCGTGCCCGTGACGCCSGGSCKCAAGGGWCGCAAGCCGGTSGTGRGCGASCCSGTCCGCGTGCTCCTGACCGACGTGCGCGAGGCGCACGTCGAGGTGGACCTGTCGGGCATCGGCCCTGTGGACGTGGACCACGACGAGAGAGTCGGCCGCGACGCCGCCGGCAAGGAGAGCTGACGATGGACATCGACATGCAGGCGCTGAGGCTGCTCGAGCGCGAACGGGAGATCAGCCTCGACGTGCTGGTCTCCGCGATCGAGCAGGCGCTGCTGTCCGCCTACCACCGCACCCCGGGCGCCCAGACGCGCGCGCGGGTGGAGGTGGACCGCAAGACCGGGCACGTGACGGTGTGGGCGCGCGAGGCGGCCCCGCTGGGCGAGCCCGACGACGAGGGCATCATGCCCCCGCCCGGACCCGACGGCCCGGAGTACGACGACACTCCCGACGGCTTCGGGCGCATCGCGACCGCGACGGCCCGCCAGGTCATCGTGCAGCGGCTGCGCGACGCCGAGGACGACCAGGTGCTCGGTGCGTTCCGCGGCAAGGAGGGCGAGGTCCTCGGCGGCGTCATCCAGCAGGGCCGCGACCCCCGGACCGTGCTCATCGACGTGGGCGGGACCGAGGCCGTGCTGCCCGCGCACGAGCAGGTGCCGGGCGAGGAGTACGTGCACGGGGACCGCATCCGCGGCTACGTGCTCGAGGTCGCGCGCGGCCAGCGCGGACCGCAGGTCACCCTGTCGCGCACCCACCCGAACCTCGTGCGCAAGCTGTTCGCGCTCGAGGTCCCCGAGGTCGCCGACGGCACCGTCGAGATCACCGCGATGGCCCGCGAGGCCGGCCACCGCACCAAGATGGCCGTCCGCGCCACCGTGCCCGGCGTCAACGCCAAGGGCGCCTGCATCGGTCCGATGGGCGGCCGGGTGCGTGCCGTGATGGCGGAGCTGCACGGCGAGAAGATCGACATCGTCGACCACGCCGACGACCCGGCCGAGATGATCGCGCACGCCCTGTCGCCCGCGCGTGTGCTGTCCGTCACGGTGGTCGACCCCGAGGCGCGCGCCGCCCGGGTGATCGTCCCCGACTACCAGCTGTCCCTGGCCATCGGCAAGGAGGGCCAGAACGCGCGGCTCGCCGCGAAGCTGACCGGGTGGCGGATCGACATCCGGTCCGACGCCGAGGTCCCGGGGGAGCGGGAGGCCGCCTCGCAGGGCGCCCGCGACGGTGGGGACGGCAGTGAGTGACCTCACGAGTGACGCCGTCCGCGGCGCAGCGCGGTAGACTGACCGCGGCTGGGCCGGATGTCCGGCTCCTCCCGTCGAGCCGGCGGACCCCTCAGACACTCAACGATGTCTCAGGCATGGGTCCGGTGCGCACGTGCGTGGGGTGCCGAGCCACCGGCCCGAGGTCAGCCCTGCTGAGGGTGGTCGCCGATCACGACGGAGCTCGTCTCCTCGTGGACGTCGGTCGCCGGATGCCGGGCAGGGGGGCATGGCTGCACCCCGATCCTGGATGTCTCGAGAAGGCCGAACGCCGCCGTGCGTTCGGGCGGGCCCTGCGTGTTGCGGGCCAGCCCGATGCGGGTGCGGTGCACAGGCACCTCGAGGAGCAGCAGGAGCAGGACGTCGCCGGGTAGTTCCCGGTGGCGAGGCCGATCGTCGATACGGAAAGCGGGTTGGAAGCCGATGGCTGCCCGATGAGCACGCACCGATGAGTACCCAGCGATGAGTACCCAGCACTAACGACGGTCCGACCCTGTCCGGGCGGACCGAGACAGGAGAGATGTGGCCAAGGTCCGCGTCTACGAGCTCGCCAAAGAGCTCGGGGTCGACAGCAAGACCATCATGACCAAGCTGAACGAGCTCGGTGAGTTCGTTCGCTCGGCGTCCTCGACCATCGAGCCGCCGGTCGTGCGCAAGCTTCGTGACACCTACCCCGTGGGTGGTGGCGGCACGTCCGCCGCGCCCGCCCCCAAGGCACCGGCACGTCCGGCGCCTGCCCCCGCACCTGCGGCTGCACCGGTCGCCGAGGCCTCGCGCCCGGCTCCCGTGGCGACCGCGCCGGCCGCCCCCGCGG
>NZ_JBFULZ010000048.1:0-24197 GCF_054049635.1 Cellulomonas sp. P5_C6
GTTCGGGACGGCGATCCCGGCCGGGCCGACCARCACCTTCACCGTCCCGTCCGCGTCGATGGTGAGCAGCTGCATCCCGCCCGTCCCGTCGGCGTTCACCGCGTCCCGCCAGACGGTCGTGCCGTCGACGGTCATCGTCACGAGCTCGGGCAGCGCGCCGACGCCTTCCACGGGCGTGGTCGACCCGTCGCGCAGATCCAGCCAGGCGGGACGGCTGTCCGCCGAGCTCCGGCTCCCGTCGGCGTACTCGAGGACGAGCGCCCGGGCTTCGCCGGCCCGCCAGTGCAGCAGCGCCAGCCCCGCCGACAGCGGACGGTCGAGGACCCGGTACCTGCCGCCCTGCGGCGAGACGAGGTACACCACGTCGGCCACGTCCGTGCCCTCGCCCGAGACGCCGTCCTGCGGTCCGTAGCTCGGCCGCGACTGGGCGAGAACCCAGCCCGGGGTCGTCGCCTCGAGCAGGCCGTCCGGCAGCGGGGCCATGGGCGGCAGGCCCGGCGACGACGTCATCACGAGCGTCGGCGACGGGGTCGACGACGGCGACGGAGACGGCGACGGTGTGCTCGTCACGGTCGGCGACGGGTGGTGCGCCGGCGGCGGGGGCGACACGTGCTCCACCCCGAACCAGGCGGCGGCGCCGACGACGCCCGCGGCGGCCACGCCGGCCACGGACTCGGCGGTGTGCCGCTGGGCCCGGCGGCGGCGCACGATCCGGCGCAGGCCGGCCGCCCGCAGCTGGTCCATCGGCCCGTCCGTCGACAGCTCCTCGGCCGCCTGCCCCAGCAGGGTCCGCAGGTCAGCGCTCATGACGCACCTCCATCGAGTCGATCAGCCGGACGTCGGCGCGTTCCTGGTGGGTGGTCGTCGTGCCCAGCGCGGCGTCGAGCTTGGCCGTGCCGTCCGACGTGTACCGCTTCACCGCCCCCTCGCTCAGCCCGAGCGCGGCGGCGGTGTCCCGGACCGAGAGGTCCTCGACCTGGCGGAGCACCACGCAGGCCCGCTCGCGCGGGGTCAGCTGCTGCAGCGCCCGCACTACGTCGGCACCCAGCCCGCGTTCCTCGACGACGACCGCGCTCACGGGCCGGCTGCCGAGCCTGGTGAGCGCCGCCCGCTCGCGGTTGCGGCGGCGGGACTCGTCGATCGACCGGGACACGATCGTCCGACGCACGTACTGCTCGGCCTGCCCGATGCTCACGAACTGCGCGCGCCCGGCGAAGGTCGCGATCAGCGCCTCCTGCACGAGGTCCTGCGCGTCGTGCCGCGACCCCACGAGCAGCATCGCGTGACCCACCAGACGCGGGTACCGCTCGCGCACCAGCTGCTCGAGCACCCCTTCCCATCCCGGACTCATGGCGCCTCCCCTGCCATCGACGCCGGCCCCCGGCGGTCACCAAGAAGAACGCTCGGGCCGTCGGGGGTGGTTGGGGTGGATCATCGCGCGGCGACCACCCACGACGACAGGCCCACGGCCCATCCCTCGCCGGGCGGCACCGGTCCCAGCACCACCGGGGTGCCTGCGGCGCCGTGCAGCGTGAGCTCCGTCGGCAGGCTCGTCGCCTCGCAGCCCGGCGTCTCCGCCACGTAGACGGACCCGTCGGCTGCGGCGAGCCCGACGGTGCCCGTGGCGAGCTGCACGGGCGTCCCGTCCGTCAGGTACACGCCCTCGGGGCACGCGTTCGCCGTCGCGAGCCCGGGCGTGAGCGGGACCCCGGCGAACGCCACGACGCCGTCGCTCACGAACGTCCCGGCACCGGCCGACGTGAACGGGTCGCCCTCGACCTGCTGCCGCACGGTCGTCACGGTGCCGTCCAGCCCGGCGCGCACCAGACGCGGGTTCCACTCGAGCGGGCCGCCGCCGCCCGTGAAGTCGAAGCACTGGGCCAGCAGGCCGGTCGCGTCGATCCAGGCCACGGTGCTGCACTGCGCGTTCGGCTGCCCGTACGGGATCGCGGTCCGGGTGCCGTCGACCACGTCGACGACGACCACCTCGTCGGCCGACGCCGTGTCGGTGGCGACCAGCCGGCCGTCGGGGCTCACGCTCGGGCGCGCGGCCGACGACCCGAGCGAAGCGATCGACCGGACGTCCCCCTCGGTGGGGAGCACGTAGGTGTCGGGCGCGGCGGGTCCGTCGACCGGGGTGATCCAGACCTCGGCCCCGCCGGCCGCGGCCGTCACGAAGGTGGCTCCGGCCGGGAGCCGGCGCGGGTCCGGGGTGAGCGTGCCGGTCGCCAGGTCGAGGGTGGCAGGGGCGCCGTCGGTCAGCACCCGCGCGGTCGTCGCGCCGGACTGCCACGAGACCAGCTGCACGGCAGCGGCCGTCGACAGGTCCGCCACCAGGTAGCGCTCGCCCGACGGGGACACGAGCAGCACGTACTGCCCCGCGACCTCACCATCGGCGGAGGACGCCGGGCGGTAGGTGGTGAGCACCCAGCCCGGGGTCGGCGTGCCGAGCAGACCCGTCGGCAGGGGCAGCGCCGACGGCATGCCGGGGGCGGTGATCGGCGACGGGGCAGGGGTCGGCGTGGGGGTCGGTGACGGTGTCACGACCGTGGGCGACGGCGTCTGCGCGGGCGGCGGCGGGTTCTGCGTGCCGCGCGTGCCCAGCCAGCCTGCGGTGACGATGCCCGCGACGGCCGCCACGGCGACGGACGACTCGGCGGAGTGCCGGACGATCCTGCGGTGCCGGACGCGGCGGACGGTCCGGGCGAGGGCCGCGGACGCGGGCGTGATCCCGGCGATCTCACGCTCCTGCGCGTCGAGGGCGTCGGCCATCAGGTCGCTCAGGTCACGCGTCATGGCGCACCTCCGGGGTGGGGACCAGGCGGACGGGCTCGCCGTCGCTGGTCGTGCTCGTCGTACCGAGCAGGGCGTTCAGGGTGCCGACGCCGTCGGCCACGTAGCGCTTCACGGCGCCCTCGCTCAGGCCGAGCAGGGTCGCGGTCTCGCGGACGGACAGGTCGTCGACGTGCCGCAGGACGACGCAGGCGCGCTGGCGGGGACTGAGCCGGGCCAGGGCGGCGCGGAGCTCGTCGGGCAGCCCGCGCGCCGGCGCGTCCCCCGCCACGGGGTCCACGAGCGCCGAGGCCCGCTCGATCGCGGCGTGCTCCACGGCGTCGTGCCGGGTGCGGTCGATGAACCGGGACACGATCGCGCGCCGGACGTACTGCTCGGCCTGCTCGACGGAGCGGAACCGCGCCCGCCCGCCGAACGTCGACACGAGGGCGTCCTGCACCAGGTCCTCGGCATCGGCGCGCGACCGGACCAGCAGCATCGCGCGGGCGACCAGTCGGGCGTAGCGCTCGGCGACGACCTGCTCGAGCATCGGCTCCCAGTGCCCGCTCATCGCGCCTCCTCACGCCGTCCTACCAAGACAACGAGCGTGGGCGCCAGGAGGTTGTGGGTGCAGTGAGTCCCGTGAGCTCGTGTCGTCAGCKCCCGGAGGACCGGGTGGGAGGATGACCCGGTGCAGGTGATCGCCGACCTCAGGGCCTTCTGGCCGCTCCGGGACTTCCGCAAGCTCTTCGCCGTCCGGCTCACGAGCCAGACGGCCGACGGCATGTTCCAGGTCGGGCTGGCCACGCTGTTCTTCTTCTCGCCGGAGAACGCGAGCACGGCGGTGGGGGTCGCGACGGCGTTCGCGGTGCTCCTGCTGCCGTTCACCATCGTCGGGCCGTGGGCCGGGGTGCTGCTCGACCGGTGGCGCCGCCGGCAGGTGCTGTTCGTCGGCAACCTGGTCCGCGTCGCGATCACGCTGCTCATCGCCGTGATCATGGTGACCGACGGCGTCGGTCCGGCCGTGTACGTCCTCGCGCTGGTGAACCTGTCGATCAACCGGTTCCTGCTGTCGGCGCTGAGCGCCTCGCTGCCGCGGACGGTCGACGGCCCGCTGCTGCTCACGGCCAACTCCCTGACCCCGACGCTCGGGGCGGTGGCCGCGGGCGTCGGCGGGCTCGTCGGGTTCGTGCTGGGCCTGGTGCTGCCGGCCGGGCGGGGCAAGGACGCGGMCGCGCTGTTCGTCGCGGCGGCCGTCATGGCGGTCGCGGCCGGCCTGGCCACGCGGCTGGGCAAGGACCGGCTGGGTCCCGACGAGCGCGCCGACGCCCGTCAGATGCGCGCCGAGCTCGGCCTGCTCGCCCACGGCCTGGTCGCCGGGGCCAAGCACCTGATCGCGCGGCGGACCCCCGCGCGGGCTCTCGGGATCATGGCCGCGCACCGGTTCCTGTACGGCGTCACGTTCATCGCCAGCATCCTCATCGCCCGCAACCTGCTGTCCGACCCCGCGGACGCGAGCGCGGGGCTGCGTACGTTCGGCCTGGTCCTGGGGGCGTCGGCGGCGGGGTTCGTGCTGGCCGTCGTGCTCACGCCGGTGTTCTCCCGGCGCACGGGCCCGCACGTGTGGATCGTGCTCTGCCTCCTGCTGGCCGCGGTCAGCCAGCTGCTGCTGGTCGCCTCCGCTGGCCGGACGGCCGTGCTCGTCGCCGCCGGCGCGCTGGGCCTGGCCGCGCAGGGCGCGAAGATCTCGGTCGACACGATCGTGCAGCGGGACACCGACGACGCGTTCCGGGGCCGGGCGTTCGCGCTCTACGACGTCCTCTACAACGCAGCCTTCGTCGGCGCCGCCGCGCTCGGCGCCCTGACCCTGCCGGACACCGGCTACTCCCGCGGGCTGTTCTTCGTCCTCGCGCTCGCGTACGCCGGGTTCGCGGCCCTCTACGGGTCCGCCTCCCGGGGGGTACCGGCGGCGGACGTCGCCGAGGCACGATTGGCCTCGTGAGCAGCGACGACGGGGTGATGGACGACCTCCCGCTGCACGCGGTCCTCAGCAGCGACCTGGCACTGTCCATCTCGGACGCGCGGCAGAGCGATGCCCCCCTCGTCTGGGTCAACGCCGCGTTCACCCGCCTCACCGGCTACCCGGCCGACGAGGTCCTGGGACGCAACTGCCGGTTCCTGCAGGGCGCCGACACCGACCCGCTGGTCGTGGGCCGGATCCGGACCGCCCTGGACAAGGGCCACGCGAGCGCGTCGGTGATCCGCAACTACCGGCGTGACGGCTCGCCGTTCTGGAACCAGGTGGTCATCAGTCCCGTGGTCGACGAGGCCGGGACCGTCACGCACCACATCGGCATCCAGGCCGACGTCACGGACCGGGTGGACGCCGAGCGCGTCCGCAACCTGGAGGTGGACTCGGTCGAGCAGTCGACGGCGCGGCTCGACCTGCTCGCGCGGATCAGCGACGAGATGGCCCGGCACCTCGAGTACGACGACGCCGTCGACGCGCTCGGGGACATGGCGGTGCCCGCGCTGGCGACCTGGGGGTTCGTCGCGGTGACCGACGATCGCGGCCGGTTCACCCGGGTCCACCTCGTCGCGGGCGACCCCGACGACCGCGAGACCGCCCGCGCCCTGGCCAACGAGGACCTCAGCTGGCTCACGCGGGCACCCAAGATCACGGAGGCGCTGACCAGCAGCCCGGGATTCGTCGCGACGCCGTACCAGGTGGACGTGCCGGGCCTCCCGGGGCGCACCACGTCCGTCCAGCTCGACCTCCTGCGCCGGCTCGGGCTCGGCAGCGCGATGATCGTGCCCCTGCGTGCCCGCGACCGGGTGATCGGGGTGCTCTGCCTGGTCGCCGTCGACGGGTTCCGCCCGGACGCGGCCGTCACGGCGGCCCACCTCGGGCGCCGCGCGGGCTTGGCCCTGGACAACGTCCGGCTGTTCCTCGCCGAGCGCAACGCCGCGCTGACCCTCCAGCACAGCCTGCTGCCCGAGATCCCGCACATCGCCGGGCTCGACGTCGCCGCCGCCTACGTCCCCTCGACGCGACGGACCGAGGTCGGTGGCGACTGGTTCGATGTCCTCCCCCTGCCGGACGGCGCGATCGGCCTGGCGGTCGGAGACGTGGTCGGCCACGACCTGCGTGCCGCCGCCGCGATGGGCCAGCTGCGCTCGCTGCTGCGGTCGTATGCGTGGGAAGGGTCCTCACCGGGCCAGGTCCTGGCCCGTGCCGACGAGCTGGTGCGCGGGCTCGACCTCGCGGACATCGCCACCTGCGCCTACCTGCGCTGGGAGTCGTCCGACGCGGGAGCGCACGTCACCTACGCGCGCGCCGGCCACCCGCCGCCCCTGCTCCGGCTGGCGGGCGGCGAGGTGCTCGCGCTCGACGAGGGGCTGTCGACGCCGATCGGGCTGGCCGGACCCGGCGGCGCCGAGGCGAAGATCGACGTCCCCGCGGGCGCCACCCTCGTCCTCTACACCGACGGGCTGGTCGAGCGGCGGGACCGCGGGCTGCGCGAGGGGATCGCCGCCCTCACCGCGGCGCTGTCGGCACTGCCCGACGGTGCCGACTCGACCACCGTGAAGGACCGGCTGGTCGAGGCGTTCGTCGGGCAGCACCAGGAGGACGACGTGTGCCTGCTCGTGGTCAGGCGCGCGCAGCCCACCAGCTGAGCAGCTCCTCGCGCGCGACGTCCGGACCCAGCGGTCCGCGCTCCATCCGCAGCTCCAGCAGGTACCGGTAGGCCTCGCCCACCTCGCGCCCCGGCGCCAGCCCAAGGATCTCCATGATCTGCGTGCCGTCGAGGTCGGGCCGGACCGAGTCGAGCTCCTCCTGCTCCTGCAGGCGCGCGATCCGCTCCTCGAGGTCGTCGTACGCCGCGGACAGCCGGGCCGCCTTGCGCAGGTTCCGCGTGGTGCAGTCGGA
Organism: Cellulomonas sp. P5_C6; assembly: GCF_054049635.1. NCBI lineage: Bacteria > Bacillati > Actinomycetota > Actinomycetes > Micrococcales > Cellulomonadaceae > Cellulomonas > Cellulomonas sp. P5_C6. Next base: position 6,704 of record NZ_JBFULZ010000048.1, read on the forward strand.
CCGGGTCAGCCGGTGCAGCCGCTCCAGCAGCGGACCCGCGTCGGTCACGTAGCGCCGGACGGCCGAGTCGGTCCACCCGCCCTCGCCGTACCCGTGGAACCGCAGGTGCAGCTCGGTCAGGCGCGCCACGGCCTGCACGGTCGCCTTGTCGAAGCGCAGCTCCTTCAGGCGCTTGGCGACGAGCTTCGCGCCGACCATCTCGTGGTGGTGGAAGCTGACGCCGCCGCCCTCCTCGAACCGCCGGGTGCGGGGCTTGCCGATGTCGTGCAGCAGCGCCGCCAGCCGCAGCACCAGGTCGGGCCCGGGAACCGCGCCGTCGGGACCGGTCTCCAGCGCGATCGCCCGCTCGAGGACCATCAGCGAGTGCTCGTACACGTCCTTGTGCCGGTGGTGCTCGTCGATCTCCAGGCGCAGCGCGGGCAGCTCGGGCAGCACGTGCTCGGCCAGCCCCGTGTCGACCAGCACCTCGAGGCCCGCGCGCGGCTGCGCCGAGACCAGCAGCTTGCTCAGCTCGTCGCGCACCCGCTCGGCCGACACGATCGCGATGCGGTCGGCCATGTCGACGATCGCCGCGCGCGCCGCTGGGTCGACCGCGAACCCCAGCTGGGCCGCGAACCGGGCGGCGCGCATCATCCGCAGCGGGTCGTCGTCGAACGACTGCCGGGGGGCCACCGGCGTGCGCAGGATCCCGGCGGCGAGGTCCGTCAGGCCGTCGAAGGGGTCGACGAACGTCAGCTCCGGCACGCGGACGGCCATCGAGTTGACGGTGAAGTCGCGGCGGGACAGGTCGCCCTCCAGCGAGTCGCCGAACGCGACCTGCGGCTTGCGGCTCGCGGGGTCGTACTCGTCGGTCCGGTACGTGGTGACCTCGACGACGACGTCCTGCGCCAGCGAGGAGCGGCGGCCGGCGAACCTGCGGGCCCCGATGGTGCCGAACTCCTTGCCGATGTCCCAGTGCGCGTCGCCCCAGCGCGCGAGGATCGCCTCGGTCTGGTCCGGCGACGCCGACGTCGTGAAATCGAGGTCGGCCGACACCCGGCCGAGGAAGGCGTCGCGCACGGGGCCGCCGACGAGTGCGAGCTCGTGGCCCGCCGCGCGGAAGAGCGAGCCCAGCTCGAGGGCGTCGGCGGGCAGAGCCGCGAGCACGCCGAGCGCACGCTTCTGCAGGGCCGCGAGCGCGGCGCCCAGGTCGGGCGTCTCGGGGTCGTCGGACTGATCGAGGGGCGGCACTCGTCCAAGCCTGCCAGACGTCTGCCGCGATGCGGACGGGACCCCGGGTGCCAAGTCGTTACAGTGTCGATATGTCGAGCCCGGCGCACCCACCCGTTCCCGGGGGCGTGCCGTCGCCACCGGGCGGTCATCCGCTGCGCATCGATCCGCGCCACGCGATCGCCCGGGTCCCGGCCGCGCCCCTGCCCGTGGTCGACGAGACCTCGGCCGGCGGCATCGTCGTCAGCCGCCGCGAGGGCGTCGACCACGCCGCGGTCATCGCCCGCCGCAACCGGGCCGGCCGCCTCGAGTGGTGCCTGCCCAAGGGACACCTCGAGGGCGACGAGACGCCCGAGGAGGCCGCGGTCCGGGAGATCGCGGAGGAGACGGGCATCACCGGTCAGGTCCTGCGCCGGCTCGGTGTCATCGACTACTGGTTCAGCGGGGACGACCGCCGCGTGCACAAGGTGGTCCACCACTTCCTGCTCGGCGCCACCGGTGGCTACCTCACCGTCGAGGGCGACCCGGACAGCGAGGCGGAGGACGCCGCGTGGGTCCCGGTCGCGGAGCTGCACGGGATCCTCGCGTACCCGAACGAACGCCGGCTCGCCGAGGCAGCACTCCTCGTGCTCGTCGGCGAGGCATGAGCGCCCRCTCGCTGCGACGCCGGGTGCTGTGCGCGGCCCTGGCCGTCGCGGGTGCGCTCGCGGCCGTCGCCCTGCCGGCCGCCGCGGCCCCGGCCGACCCGGACCTGCCCGTCTCCGTGCAGATCACCGAGGTCACGCCGAGCGTGCTGCGCCCCGGCGAGGACCTGCACGTGCGTGCCGTCCTGCGCAACGACGGCGACACCGAGATCACCGCGCCCACCGCCGCCCTGCGGCTCAGCCGGTTCCGCATCGGCACGCGCGCCGAGGTGGACGCCTGGGCGTCCGCCAGGACCGACGGGCTGAGCCGCACGTCCCGCGTGGCCACGACGCCGGTCGCCGCACCGCTGCTGCCGGGGGCCAGCGTCGGCGTGGAGCTCGTCGTCCCGGCGTCGGACATCCGGCTGCGCGACGGCGCCGACACGTGGGGTCCCCGCGGGCTGGTCGTCGAGGCCCTCGACGGGTCGGACCGCGTCGGGCTGCAGCGCACGTTCCTGCTCTGGCTCACCACCGACGACGTCGCGCAGGCACCCGTGTCCGTCCTGGTCCCGGCGGTGGGCCCCCCGTCCGCCCCGGCGCCCCCGCAGGAGGGCGAGGTCACGGGTGCCGACGAGCAGACCATCGCGGAGCTCGACCGGCTCACGGCCCCCGGTGGGCGGCTGCACGACCTGTCGACGGCGATCGCGACCGACCCGGACATCGGCGTGGCCGTCGACCCCTCCCTCGTCGCCGCGGCCTCCGCGGGCACCCTGCGCACTCGCGCCTGGGCGACGACGCTCACCGAGACCCTGGGTTCGCACGACGTCGCCACCTTGCCCTGGACGGACCCCGACATCGCCGCGGCCGCGCACGCGGGCCACGCCGACCTCGTCCAGCTCGCCGTCGACCGGACCGCGCAGCTGGGCGTCCCGGGCCTCACGACGACGTCGGGCCTGCTCTGGTCGCCGGGCGCCGATCTCCCCGACCAGACGACCGCCGCGGTGACCTCGCAGGCGGGCGCCGACCTGCTCGTGCTGCCGCCCCGCACGGACGTCGACGCCAAGCAGACGCCCGACGCCCGCGGCGAGGTGCACACGACCGTGGGCACGGTGGCGACGCTCGGGCCGGACGCGACGCTGACCCAGCTGTTCGCCACGCCGCAGAAGGTCGAGCCGGGAGCGACGCCGACCACCACGGTCCAGCGGACCCTCGCGGAGCTGGCCGTGATCAGCCAGCAGTCGTCCGACCCGCCCCGCATGCTCATCGCGCCGGGCCGCGCCTGGGTCCCCGAGCAGGCGAACGTGGGTGCCCTGGTCACCGCGATGGCGAACACCCCCTGGGTCCGGCTCGATCCGGTCTCCACGCTCCTCGGCGCCACCAGCGACCCGCCGCGCACGACCCTGCCGACCAGCGCCGTCGATGCCGCCGAGCTGGCGCCCACGAGCGTCGACGCCCTGGCCGACGCCCGCGGGCGCGCGGTCGCCTTCGCCAGCGTGACCAGCGAGCCGGCGATCCTCCTGGACGGCGTGGACACCGAGGTGCTCGCACCGCTCGCGGTCGCCTGGCGCACCAACCCCGCCGGCCGCGACGCGCTGGTGACGACGGCCGTCGCGGACGTCGACGCCCGCACGACGGGGCTGTCGATCGCCCGGGTCAGCGACGTGCGCGTCGTCGCCGCCGACAGCGAGCTGCCGATCATCGTGCGCAACACCCTGACCGTCCCCGCGACCGTCCTGCTGCAGGTCACCCCGCGCAAGCCGTGCCTCGAGGTCGGCGAGCTCGACCCCGTCGACGTCGACGCGCAGAGCGAGGTCAGCGTCCGGATCCCCCTGCACGCGCGCGCCAACTGCTCCGTCGTCGTCGCTGCCCGGCTGACCGCGACCGACGGCCTGTCGGTGTCGCCCACCGTGCGGTTCACCGCGCAGGTCGCACCCACGATCGAGAGCATCGGCACCATCGTCGTCGGCGTCCTGCTCGCGCTCGGCCTGGTGCTCGGGATCGTCCGGACGGTGCGCCGCGGGCAGAGCGCCCGACGCGGCGCCCGCACCGAGTCGGAGTCCGGCGCGCCGACGTCGCTGCCCGTGCTGGGCGGCACACCCGAGGACGAGCAGGAGCCCCGATGAGCGACGACGGGATCCGCCGCGGCGCGGCCCTGATGGCGTCGGGCACGGCCGCCTCGCGTGTGCTCGGCCTGCTGCGCGGCATGGTCCTGGCCACCGCGATCGGCGCCACCGGCCAGGCGGCCGACGCGTTCGCGGTCGCCAACAAGCTGCCGAACGTCCTCTACATGCTGCTCGCGGGCGGCGTGCTCAACGCGATCCTCGTGCCGCAGGTCGTGCGCGCCTACAAGCGCAAGGCGGGCCAGGAGTACGTCGACCGGCTGCTCACGCTCGGCTTCGTGCTGCTGGCCGCGGCGACCCTGGTCCTCACGCTGCTCGCGCCGTGGCTGGTGGGTCTCTACTCGAACTTCGGCAACGCGGCGCAGAACGAGCTGGCGACGACGTTCGCGTACTGGTGCATCCCGCAGCTCTTCTTCTACGGCGCCTACGCCCTGCTCGGGCAGGTGCTCAACGCGCGCGGGTCGTTCGGTCCGTACATGTGGGCGCCGGCGGTCAACAACATCGTCGCCATCGCCGGGTTCGCCGTGTTCATCGTGCTCTTCGGCGGCTGGAAGAGCTCGGGCGTCGTGGACGCCTCGTCGTGGACCACCGGGCAGACCACGCTGCTGGCCGCCGCCGCGACGCTCGGGGTGGTCGCGCAGGCGGCCGTGCTGTTCCCCGCGCTGCGCCGGGCCGGCGTGCACTACCGGCCGCGCTGGGGGCTGCGCGGTTCCGGCCTCAGCGCCGCCGGCGGCGTCGCCACCTGGACGCTCCTGGGCCTGACGGTGGGGCAGCTGGGCTACCTCGTCGTCTCCCGCGTCGCCTCCGCCGCCCCGGCCGCCGCCGTCGCGCAGGGCGCGTCCGCCACCGCCGTCGCCGGCCCTGCCGCGTACGACGTCGCGTTCCTCATCTTCATGCTCCCCCACTCGCTGGTCACGGTCTCCCTCGCGACCGCCCTGTTCACCCGGCTGTCCGGGCAGGCCCACGACAAGGACGTCGCCGGCGTGCGGTCGACGCTCTCCTCGGGGCTGCGCGTGGTCGGTGTGTTCACCGTGTTCGCGACCGTCGCCATCGCGGTGCTGGCCCTCCCCCTCACGCGGGTCGTGCTGGCGACCGCGTCCGCCGGGTCGGCCGACGCCGTCGCGACCGTGGTGCTGACGATGATCATCGGGCTGCCCGCGTTCGGTGCCTGGTCGATGTTCCAGCGCGCGTACTACGCGTACGAGGACGCCCGCTCCATGGTCCCCATCCAGGTAGTGATGGCGGGCGTCGTGGTCGTCGGCGCGGTCCTGTCGCGGGCGGTCCTGGACCCGACGTACTGGGTCGCCGGCGCCGGCGCCGGCATGACCGTCTCCTACCTCGTCGGCGCGTGGATCGCGCAGTGGCGGCTCCGGCGTCGGCTCGGGGGCATCGACGGTACGCGGGTGCTGCGGGTCCTGGCCCGGGCGAGCCTCGTGGCCCTCGTCACCGCCGGCGTGGGGTTCGGCGTCCTCGAGCTGCTCGGGCTCGTCCTGTCCACCGGGTTCGTGGCGTCGGTGATCGAGTGCGCCGTCGTCGGCACCGTGATGGGCCTGGTCTACGTCGGCGGGCTGCGGCTGCTGCGGGTGGACGAGCTCGACAGCCTGCTCCTGCCCGTCCTCCGGCGCATCCGCGGAGGACGCCGCTGATCCCGCACGTCTAGCATGCAGGGTGTCGTGCCGGTGGCAGGGCAGGTGGTCGACACGGAGGTGCTGGTGAGCGAGGTCGTCGGACGAGGCACGGTGCTCGCGGGCCGCTATCGCGTGCTCGCCCCTGTGGAGTCCGACCTCGAGGGCGCCAGCGCCTGGCAGGCCACCGACCAGATCCTCGACCGGCCCGTCCGGGTGCGCATCCTCGAGCACGGAGCGGTCGCGCCCGCCCTCGACGCCGCGCGCCGGGCGGCCCTGGTCACGGACTCCCGGCTCGTGCGCGTGCTGGACGTCGGGACGCACGAGGGCTACGGGTACGTGGTGTCCGAGCAGCTGGTCGGCCCGTCGCTCGCGCGACTGGTGGCCAACGGTCCACTGAACGCCGACCAGGCCCGCGCGGTCGTCGGCGAGGCGGCCTCGGCGCTCGAGGTCGCCCGGCGGCGCGGTGTCCACCACCTCGCCCTGCGGCCGTCCGTGCTCCACGTCAGCCCCGACGGCCGGGTCCTGCTCGGCGGTCTTGCGCTCGACGCCGCGCTGCTCGGCGACTCGGGTGGCGACGCCCGCTCGACCACCCGGGCCGACGCCGTCGGCCTCGTCCGCCTCCTCTACGCGGCCCTCACCGGGCTGTGGCCGGCCGATCCGCGCGCCCCGCAGACGCCCGGCGGCGAGACGCTGCCGCCGGCGCCCGTCGTCGACGGTTCCCCGGTCGCCCCCGCGGACCTGGTCCCCGGTGTGCCCAACGACCTCGACACGCTCTGCGTCGTCACGCTCGGCCCGAACGACGACGGTCCGCACAGCCCTGGTGAGCTGGTCCGCGAGCTCGAGCCGTGGGGGGAGATCCGGGCGTCCGTCAGCGACGTCGCGCCCGTGGGCGGAGCAGTCGCGGCCGCGCAGTTCCCGCCCACCGGCGCCGCCGCGCCCGGCGGCGGTGTCCCCGTTCCCGACGAGGACGACCCCCAGGACCCGAGGCCCGTCGTCGTGCAGCGGCAGTCCGTGCGAGCGGCGTTCCAGCAGCAGGACCCCCACGGCGCGAACCGGCCCGGCACGCCCCCGCCGGCCACCCCCGCCCGCGCCGGCTCCCTCGGTGCCACCGCGGCCRCCGCCGACACGGTCACTCCGTCGACGGGCATGCCCGTCCCGCCACCGCCCGGCCCGCCCGGCCCGCCTGCCTCGGTTCCGCCCGAACCCCCGGTCGCGGCCACCATCCCGCTGGCGGCCGCCCTCGCGTCACCGCCCGTGCCGCCCGTGCCGCCCACGGCGCCGCTGCCCGCACCCCCGGCGCCGGAGCCACCGGTGCTCCCCACGGTGATCCGTCGCCCCGTCGCGCAGACCACCGGGTCCGGCAACCCGCCCTCGGTGCCCCCCGCGACGCCCCCGCCGGTCGCGCCCGCACCCGTGCCACCGCCGCCGCAGCCCACCTCCACGTTCGACTTCGGCGACGTCATCGGCGCGGAGGAGGCCGAACGACCCACCAGGCTCCGGTTCGACCCGACGGCGCTGGTGCTGATCATCGTCGCGATCGTCGTGATCATCGGCGTCGTCCTCGCGTTCAAGGCCCTGTTCTCGTCCGTCGACAGCACGGGATCGCCTGACCACTCGGCGTCGCAGAGCGCCGCGGCCCCCTCCGCCTCCGCCGCACCGTCCGACGCCTCCGCCGCGCCCTCGGCACCCGCCGCACCGGCCGGCGGCCCTCCCGTCATCGCGTCGGCGACCACCATCGACCCGTCCGACGGCGACGGCGAGCACCAGGAGGACGTCGCCAAGGCGTTCGACGGCGACCCGTCGACGTTCTGGTACACCCAGACGTACAAGCGTGCCGACTTCGCCGGCTTCAAGCCCGCCGTCGGCTACGCGATCACGCTCACCGCCAAGACGACGGTCACCACGGTGACGCTGCACTCCAACAGCACGGGCGGCAACGTCGAGATCCGCGCCACCGACGCGGCAGCCCCGACCACCGGTGCGGTGCTGGCGTCCGGACCGTTCGGTGCCGACTCCGTCTTCACGCTGAACCCGGCCACCGAGACGCAGTCCCTGGTGCTGTGGATCACCGAGCTGCCCACGATGCCCGACGGGTCGTTCCGGCTCGAGCTCACGGAGATCTCGCTCTCCTGAGGCGCTGCGACGCGGGTTCCGGAACAGATCCCGCCTAGGATCGGTTGATCCCGTCAGCCCCCGCCGGAACGTCTCCGGCGCGCCGAACCGCAAGGAAGTCGCCGTGACCGAGCAGTCCACCACCATCCGCGATCTCGTCATCGTCGGCTCGGGCCCGGCCGGCTACACCGCCGCGATCTACGCGGCCCGCGCGGGCCTGGCCCCCCTGGTGATCGCCGGSTCSGTGACCGCCGGCGGCGCSCTGATGAACACCACCGAGGTGGAGAACTTCCCGGGCTTCCCCGACGGCRTCCAGGGCCCCGAGCTGATGGAGGGCCTGCAGAAGCAGGCCGAGAAGTTCGGTGCCGAGGTGCTGTGGGACGACGCCTCCTCGCTCGACCTCACCGGCGAGATCAAGACCATCGAGACCCTCGGCGGCGAGACCTTCCAGGCCCGGTCCGTCATCCTGGCCACCGGGTCCGCCTACCGTGAGCTCGGGCTCGACGACGAGAAGCGCATGTCGGGCCGCGGCGTCTCGTGGTGCGCCACCTGCGACGGCTTCTTCTTCCGCGACCAGGAGATCATCGTGGTCGGCGGCGGCGACTCCGCCGTCGAGGAGGCCACCTTCCTCACGCGGTTCGGCAAGCGCGTCACGCTCGTGCACCGCCGCGACCACCTGCGCGCCTCCAAGATCATGGCCGACCGCGCCGCCAACGACCCGAAGATCGAGTTCGCCTGGAACAGCGAGGTCGTCGCGATCCACGGCGACGCCAAGGTCAGCGGCGTGACCCTGCGCGACACCGTGACCGGCGAGACCCGCGAGCACCCGGCCACCGGCGTGTTCGTCGCCATCGGCCACGTCCCGCGTTCCGAGCTGGTCAAGGGCCAGATCGACCTGGACGACGAGGGCTACRTGCAGGTGATCGGTCGCACGACGGCCACCAACCTGACCGGTGTCTTCGCGTGCGGCGACCTGGTCGACCACACGTACCGCCAGGCGATCACCGCCGCCGGCTCCGGCTGCGCGGCGGCCCTGGACGCCCAGAACTTCCTGGCGTCGCTCGGCGACGCCGTCCACCAGGTCGAGGAGCACTGATGAGCGGCACCACCCCCGTCACCGACGCCACGTTCCAGGCCGACGTCCTGGAGTCGGACATCCCGGTCGTCGTCTACTTCTGGGCGCCCTGGTGCGGGCCGTGCCGGATGGTCGGTCCGGTGCTCGAGGAGGTCGCCACCCAGTACGAGGGTCGCGTCACGGTGCTGAAGATCAACTCCGACGAGAACCCCGGCACCGTCGGCGACTACGGCATCGTCTCGATCCCGACCCTCAACTTCTTCTCGGGCGGTGAGCTGGTGAAGTCCGTCATCGGCGCGCGGCCCAAGACGATGATCACCGAGGAGATCGAGGGCGTGCTCGCCGCCGTCTGACCTCTCGCCGCCGTCCCCGTGTCGCTGGGACGCTGCGCGGACCATCGCCCCTCGCGTGCGAAACTCGGGTGCATGACAGCGCACCCTGTTCCCGACGGCGAGACGTCGGGCCCCCCCACGTCCTCCGCCGCCGGCACCGGGACCCGTCTCGACCGCTGGCTCGGCTCCTACGCCGAACGCACGCACGGCATGCGCTCCAGCGAGATCCGGGCGCTGTTCGCCGTCGCCAACCGCCCCGAGGTCGTCTCGCTCGCCGGTGGCATGCCGTTCCTCGAGGGGCTGCCGCTCGACATCCTCGGCGACCTCGCCCAGCGCGTCGTCGCCACCCGCGGCCTCCAGGCGCTCCAGTACGGGTCGGGCCAGGGCGACGAGACGCTGCGCGAGCAGATCCTCGACGTGATGGCACTCGAGGGCATCGATGCGCACCCCGACGACGTCGTCGTCACGACGGGCTCGCAGCAGGCGCTCGACCTGGTCACGCGCATCTTCGTCGACCCGGGTGACGTCGTCGTCGCGGAGGCACCGTCCTACGTCGGTGCCCTCGGCGTGTTCCGTGCCTACCAGGCCGACGTCGTGCACGTGCCCATCGACGCCGACGGGCTCATCCCCGCGGCGCTCGAGCAGACCCTCGCGTCGCTCGCCGCCGAGGGCCGCCGRGTCAAGCTGCTCTACACGGTGCCCAACTTCCACAACCCGGCCGGTGTCTCGCTCTCCGTCGCCCGACGCCCCGAGATCCTGGCGATCGCGCAGCGCTACGGCGTGCTCGTCCTGGAGGACAACCCCTACGGCCTGCTCGGCTTCTCCGGCGAGCCGCGCCCCGCGATGCGCTCGCTCGACGACGACGGCGTGCTCTACCTCGGCTCGTTCTCCAAGACCTTCGCCCCCGGCTACCGGGTCGGCTGGGTGGTCGCCCCCCACGCCGTTCGCGAGAAGCTGGTCCTCGCCAGCGAGTCCGCGATCCTGTGCCCGTCCAACGCCTCGCAGATCGCGATTTCGACCTACCTGGCCACGTGCGACTGGCAGGGCCAGATCAAGTCCTACCGCGAGCAGTACCGCGAGCGTCGCGACGCGATGATCTCCGCGCTGACCGAGCACCTCCCCGACGCCTCCTGGAACGTGCCGGATGGCGGCTTCTACACCTGGGTGCAGCTCCCCGACGGGCTCGACGCCAAGGACATGCTGCCGCGTGCCGTCACCGCCCGGGTCGCCTACGTCCCCGGCACCGCCTTCTACTTCGACGGCTCCGGCGCCGACCACATGCGGCTCTCGTTCTGCTACCCCACGCCCGATCGGATCCGTGAGGGCGTACGTCGCCTCGCCGGTGTCGTCGCCGGCGAGCGGGAGCTCGTCGAGCTCTTCGGCACCACCGGGTCCGCCGGCGCCCAGGACGTCCAGTCACCCGCGCCCGATGCCGTCTGACCTGCACGTTCGTCGGTTTCCTCGCCTCGTGATCACGCCGGACGGCCGCTCGATCTCGTCGGCTCGTCGTGGTGCGGATCGTTCGTCGCGCGTCCCCCGTTCGCCGCTCGTCCACCGTTCGTCGTGGGTTCGCCCCTCGTCGCTCGTCCGCCGCTCGTTGTTGGTTCGCCGCTCGTCGCGCGGTCGCCCGTCGTCGTTGGTTCGCCCCGTGTCGCTTCCTCGTCCTGCGCCGTCCGTCCGTCCTGCCATCGGAGTCGTCCAGCCGTGACCACCACACCGTCGCCCCGCGTCGTCGTCCTGGCCGGGGGCCTCTCCCACGAGCGCGACGTCTCCCTGCGCTCCGGTCGGCGGGTCGCCGACGCGCTGCGCTCCGTCGGTGTCGATGTCTCGGTCCACGACGTCGACGCCGACCTCGTGCCCGCGCTGCTCCAGCTGCAGCCCGACGTCGTCTGGCCGCTCCTGCACGGCACCAGCGGCGAGGACGGCTCGGTCCGCGACGTCGTGCAGATGCTCGGCCTGCGGCTCCTGGGCACGGGTCCGCGAGAGAGCCGGATCGCGTGGAGCAAGCCCATCGCCAAGACCGTCGCGGCGCGGGCGGGCCTCTCTACCCCCGACTTTGTCACCTTGCCGCAGTCGCTCTTCCGCGAGCTGGGCGCCCGTCAGGTGCTCGACTCGATCGTCCGCCGGCTCGGGCTGCCGGTCGTCGTCAAGCCCTCCCGGGGAGGGTCGGCGCTCGGGGTCACCCTCGTGACCACCCCCGAGGCGCTGCCGCAGGCGATGGTCGACTGCTTCGCCTACAGCGACACGGCCCTCGTCGAGCGCGCGGTCATCGGGACCGAGGTGGCCGTGAGCGTCGTCGACACCGGCGACGGCCCCGTCGCACTCCCCGCCGTGGAGATCGTCACGGACGGACCCTACGACTTCGACGCCCGCTACAACCCCGGCCGCACGGAATACTTCGCCCCGGCCCGCCTGTCTCCGGACCTCACCGAACGGGTCGGCCAGGTCGCGGTCGCCGCGCACGTGGCCCTCGGCCTCGACGGCCTCTCCCGCACCGATCTCATCATCGACGGCAACGGAACGGTCTGGTTCCTCGAGGTCAACGTGGCGCCGGGCATGACCGAGACGTCCCTGCTCCCGCAGGCAGCCGAGGCCGCGGGACTACCGCTCGGGCAGCTCTATCGCGATCTCGTGATGGCCGCGCTGACACGCTGACCTGCCGATATGGGTCGGTTCGGCCTGATTTGTACGTTCGAACCACGGTACGACGTACGAGATCGCCGATGGATCAGCCCTTGAGCAGGCCCGGGTCCTCCGGTGCGAGGCTGGCCAGGATCCGGTTGAGGTCCTGCACGGACGCGAACTCGACCGTCAGCCGACCTCGCGACTTCCCGAGGGAGACCTTGACCCGGGTGTCGAACCGGTCCGACAGCCGCGCCGCGAGGTGGTCGAGTGCCTCGTTCTTGACCCCGGCACGCGGAGCCGCACGGCGCACGGCCGGCTCACCGTCGCCGCCGAGCGACACGATCTCCTCGACCGCACGGACCGACAGACCCTCGGCGACGATCCGCTGCGCGAGACGCTCGATCGCCGCACCGTCGTTCAGCCCCAGCAGCGCACGGGCGTGACCGGCCGACAGCACGCCCGCGGCCACCCGCCGCTGCACCAGCGGCGGCAGCTTGAGCAGGCGAAGCGTGTTGGWGATCTGCGGACGCGACCGCTGGATGCGGGTGGCCAGCTGCTCGTGGGTGCAGCCGAAGTCATCGAGCAGCTGCTGGTAGGCGGCTGCCTCCTCGAGCGGGTTCAGCTCGGACCGGTGGAGGTTCTCCAGCAGCGCGTCGCGCAGCAGGTCGCCGTCCTCGGTGTCCCGGATGATCGCGGGGATCGTCGCCAGGCCGGCGGCCTGGGTGGCGCGCCAGCGGCGCTCGCCCATGATCAGCTCGTAGCCGTCGCCGGCGTCCCGGACGACGATCGGCTGGAGCACGCCGACCTCGCGGATCGAGCCGACCAGCTCGTCGAGGGCATCCTCGTCGAACACCGTGCGAGGCTGCTTCGGGTTCGGCCTGATCGAGCCGACCGGCAGCTCCGCGAACCGGGCACCCGGCACCGGCACGAGGCCATCGGCCCCAGCCGCGTCGGCGGCTCCGGGGACGGACTGCGGCTCGACGACCGGCTCGGTCGCCTGCGGCGTGGCGTCGTTCGCGCTCGGCGCGTTGGTCGTCACGGTGCCATCGACGAAGGAAGCGTCGGCCTCGACCGGCGGGTCCTCTGTCAGGACTGCCGTGGCGGTCGCCCCCTGCGCGGCGGCCGCATCGCCGTTGTCACGCTTGGGGTCCGGGAAGAACACGTCGACCGGCCTCTCGGCTCCCGTCGGGCGCTGGCCGTCGAGGCCCGTCGGGATGAGGGCTCCGAGGCCCCGGCCCAAGCCGCGTCGCTTCTCGCTCACTGTTCCTCCTGAAGCACGACCGAAGCCGGCTGGTGTTCGTGGTGGTTCTGCTGTGCGGGCACGTCGGTCGACTGCCCATTCGTGTGTGGCGCCTGCGCGGCGCCGTCGACGACTCCCGCCGCCCCTCGCTCCGCGACCTCTCGGGAAGCCTCGAGGTAGGCGAGCGCACCGGACGAGCCCGGGTCGTACGTCATCACCGTCTGGCCGTAGCTCGGCGCCTCGGAGATCCGCACCGAGCGCGGCACCGTCGTGCGAAGCGTCCGCTCAGGGAAGTGCGTCCTGACCTCGGTCGCCACCTGCTGCGCGAGGTTCGTCCTCGCGTCGTACATGGTCAGCAGGATCGTCGAGACGTGGAGCTGCGGGTTCAGGTGCGCCTGGATCAGCTGGATGGTCTTCAGCAGCTGGCTGAGGCCCTCGAGCGCGTAGTACTCGCACTGGATCGGGATGAGCACCTCGCGTGCGACCACGAACGCGTTGACCGTCAGCAGCCCGAGGCTCGGAGGGCAGTCGACGAACACGTAGTCGATGCGCTCCTGCCCGTTGGCTACCCGCCACTCGAGGTACGCGTCGAGAGCGTTCCGCAGCCGGGTCTCGCGGGCCACCATCGACACCAGCTCGATCTCGGCGCCGGACAGGTCGATGGTGGCGGGCAGGCACCACAGGTTCGGGACGTCGGGGCTCTCCTGCACGGCCTCCGCGATCGGAGCTCCATCGACCAGCACCTCGTAGATCGACGGCGTGCCGGCGCGGTGCTCGATCCCCAGCGCGGTGGACGCATTCCCCTGCGGGTCGTTGTCCAGGACGAGGACGTTCAGGCCCGACTGCGCGAGCGCAGCGGCGAGGTTGACCGTGGTCGTCGTCTTGCCGACGCCGCCCTTCTGGTTCGCCACCGTGATGACGCGAGTCTGCGGCGGCCGCGGGAACCGTCGACCGCGGAGCTCGATCCGACGCCGAGCGTCCTGCTTGAGCTCGGCCATCAGCGGCGTGTCGTCGGTGACTGCAGGGAGGCTCTCCACCAACGCCGCACGCCGACTCTCGTCGGGGTCGAGCTCGTGCCGCGGTGTCATGGGCGGAATGGTGTCACGGTCGAACGCCTCCTCGGCGCCATCGACGGTGTTGTCGCCCAACGCGTCGGTCTCCGCACCGCTCGCCGAGACGTCGTCGGTGCCGGCCGGCGTGACGAACGCCTCCCCCTCGCCGGGACGTGTGACTGATTCCGGTGCGCTCTCCGCCGCGGTGTGCTGTGCCCGCTGGTCCCAGGCGGACGCCGTGCTCCCGGAGATGGCCTGCGTGGGCTGGCTGTCGTGAAGGCTCTCTGTTTCACGTGAAACAGCCGTCTCCGATGCAGGTCTTTCGACAGCCCCAGTGCCGCTGGCTTCGACGGCGTCCGCGGCGGACGAGCCCTCAAGGCTCTCGGAAGCACCCCGGTCGAGGGCACTCGCGTCGGGCGCTGGCTGCTGGTCGGACGGGTGAGGCACGGACCCTGGCTCGAACACTCTCGGGAGGACCCCGGCGGGCTGCTCCGCGCGGTGCGTGTCGGCGGGTTCGGCACTCCTCGAGTCGTCCGGCTCGCCGTTCTGCGCGTCGACCGGCGCGGTGCCCCGCTCGCTGACCTGCAGATCTGCGGAGTCGTGCGCCTCGTCGGCACTCTCGACGCCACCGCTACTTCCGGCCCCACCGGCACTCTGGACGCCACCGGCACTTCCGGCCCCACCGACACGCTGGACCTCACCGGCACTTCCGGCCCCACCGGCACTTTCTGGTGCACGGGCACTCTCACTCACGGCCGCCGCTCGCTCGCCGTTGCTCTGCTCGACCGCGGGGTCCGGCGCCCATGCCGGGATGCCGTTCGCCGCAGGGCCAGCGGACGCGAGCTCTGCCGGAGCAACGTCGTCGGTCGTCGGGTCGTCCTCGTGACGCCTCTTCTTCCTACCGAACACCAGGAACTGCCTCCCGAACGACTCGAACAACCCTCGTCACGTCGACCCCTTCGATCGTGGGCGCGTCCTGCACAGAGGCGATCCCCGCGCCGAGCTTGCGACCCACGTGCTTCGCCGCCTCGATCTCCTCCTCTGCTCGCCCACCCTTGAGGGCGACGAGCGACCCACCGGCACGCAGGAGCGGGAGCGCCCACCGATAGAGCTTGTCGAGGGACGCCACCGCCCGAACCGTCACGGCGTCACCGGTGAGCCGTCCGTGCTCGTCCTGCGCACGGCCACGCAGCACGACCACATTGCCGAGCCCGAGCGACTCGGCGACCTCGCTCAACCAGTCGGTCCGGCGCTCCATCGGCTCGAGCAGCACGACCTCA
Organism: Cellulomonas sp. P5_C6; assembly: GCF_054049635.1. NCBI lineage: Bacteria > Bacillati > Actinomycetota > Actinomycetes > Micrococcales > Cellulomonadaceae > Cellulomonas > Cellulomonas sp. P5_C6. The sequence continues at coordinate 22,000 of NZ_JBFULZ010000048.1, forward strand.
GCCTCAGGGAGCATCGCGGCCACCACGATGCCGGGCAACCCAGCGCCACTGCCGAGATCGATGATTCGCCCCGAGGTTGGCAGGAACGGCACCACGGCCGCGGAGTTGAGGATGTGCCGCTCCCAGAGCCGAGAGAACTCCCTCGGCCCGACCAAGCCACGCAGCTCGCCTTCCTTGACGAGCAGGTCGTGAAAGCCGAGAACCTGTGGCCAGGCCCGCCCGAAGAAGGGCTGCAGCCTGGAGTCTCCGTCCAGGGGGTCGGCTCCGTCGACGTCCGTCGACCGAGCTTCCGTCACCGTCAGATCCCCTTGGTTTCACGTGAAACAAGCTGTCGTAGGTGCCGCCGAGATCCGTCGATCACATGGATCGCGAACGTTCGGACCCCTTGGCGCCGCCCTACCGTACCGTGCGCGGACGCCCTCTCTCCCGCCACCGCGCCCGGATGTGGACGGTGCGGATCCCGGAGGTCGACATGGGCCGCAGAACTCGCGTGCGCGCTCACAGAGAGCCGGTCCTGGCGGCGCTCACAACTCGCCATGAGGGTCGGTGACCATCAGCGGCTCACCATCCTGGGCGGGCGCCCTGGGGCGCTTGCCGACACCCTGGGGGACGTGTCGACAGCGCCGCTCCTTGCACTAGGTGTCTCGGCTCCGGGGGTGAATGCAGCCACCATGAGGACAAGCCGAGAGTTGCGGACCAAGACTTCAGGCCGTGCCCTCGCTCCCTCGCCGTCCGCAACCCCGTCAGTGTCCCGGCCATCGCATTGTGGGGCCGGCCAGGGCGAGCTCGCTCAGGTCACCGAGGTCCGCTGCCGCCCTAGCTGCTCCAGGCGCCCACGGCCCGCCGTTGGGAGTCGCCCTGGCGTGCCGTGCGCGGGGCGAGTGGCGAGCACGACCCGCCGCTGCCAGTCCCAGTGGCGGGCCATGCGCAGGGCGAGGCGCGAGGGGCGAGCGGCGAGGCGCGAGCGGCGAGCGGCGAGCGGCGAGGGGCGAGCGGCGAGGCGCGAGCGGCGAGGGGCGAGGGGCGAGCGGCGAGCACGCCGTGCCGCTGCCAGTCTCCGGGACGGGCCAGGCGAAGGGCGAGCGGCGAGCACGCCTGCCGCTGGAATTCCCACAGACGGGCCTCCGGGTCCTTGGCGCGCGCCTTCGACACTTTGGGACGGCCGCAGTGCCTTCCGAGCGCCGGATGCACTACCAGCTCCCGAGCGGCCTGCTGAGTGGTCCGGGCGGCGGCAGGCGCATCGCAATGTCCAACTCCTGTCGCCCGTCGCACCTTCGCGCTGATGCGACACGGCGCCCCGGCGAACCAGGGCGCACGTTCGCAGCGGCTGCGTGGGGCGCCACACGCGAGCGGCATCGGCGTCGGCATCCAATCCGCGCCCACTCTCTGCACTCCACCTCGGGCCTCAGTCACGCGTGTTTCACGTGAAACAGGTTGCCTCGACGTCGCCCGTGGTCTGCGCGAGCGGCGCTACCCCAGCCATCCTGCGATCAAGGGTCGTCCGGCCGTTGTTTCACGTGAAACAGCCAGGGGATCCGGGCCTTCCCCCACTCCGGTCATCTCATGCCACGCCTCGACGAGTCAGCCCGTCGCCCTCGCCCGACCGACCCCCGACCCGATGCCCTGCCCCCTTGTCCCCTCATCCCATCGCGCACCCAGCGGACGAGTCGCACAGGTCCGCGAGCGGATCGCAGGTCGGCGCCCCCCTTCGAGGAGACCTGACGCAGCACGAACCGAGCGCCCCGGCGGCGGCGGTGCGCTGAAGCCGCGAGTCGTCGGACCGACCGCGAGTGACGACGCGACCACAGTTCGGGTCGGCCCGAGTCGACCCGGCTATGGGCTGTTTCACGTGAAACACGTCACGGCCATCCCCGTGAAGGGTTCGTACCCGTTTCGACGTTTCACGTGAAACGACGTCCCGCCTCGGGGCTGTCCGTGGGCACGACGGACATCAGTCATCGATAGACGCCGTCACGCGCGCCGACAATCGCGCTCCACGGGCGGACGCCGACTCGAGGGTCCAGCCCGATCCAAGCTAGACACGCGACGTCCCGGCAATCCCGACGGCTCGGCCCTTGTGACGGGCTCGCGAGACCACAGCCAACCGCCCATCGATGTGAGAGGTGGCAGAACGGGCCGGCCAACGATCGCGTGCGTGTAGGCCGACCTGCAGTGAGCGAGCCGCTGCACCGACACGG
>NZ_JBFULZ010000049.1:0-23751 GCF_054049635.1 Cellulomonas sp. P5_C6
GACGCCGACCGTCCGCGCTGACGAAGGAGACAGCAACGCATGAGCACCGACACCCCCCAGGTCCCCGACGACGAGACGCGGGCGCACGCCACGGAACCGGCAGAGGGTGACGTCGCCGGCGCACCGGTGGACGACGTCGACGACCGCCGGCACGCCAGCGAACCCGCCGAGGGCGAGGACGTTCCCGGCTCCTGATCGCGACGTGGCCGGGTACCAGCGGCCGTGGCGTGACCTCGACGCCATCGGCGCGGTGGTCTCGTGGTCCGGACGAACATCGTCAGCCGCGGCCAGGAGTGTGCGCTCTGCTGACCATGTGCGGAACCTGAGACTCGCGCTCGGCGGTGCCGGGAGCGCTCGAACAGGTGACACGTGCAGGTCAGACGTCCAGGGCGTCACGCCGCCGATCGAGGCTCGGAGGACGCCGTGCACCATGCACCGAGCAGCGGCGCCCTCGTACGCTGGACGCGGCCCGTGACGTGGGCGCGTCCTCCGCCGGGTCGCCTGATGGAGCCGATCTGCGCCCTGGAGGTGCCATGAACGGAACGAGCAGTCCGCGCGACATCGCGCTCGTCGCGCACGACAACAAGAAGGTCGAGCTCCTGCGCTGGGCCGAGTACAACCGCGGGACGCTCGCGCAGCACCGGCTCTACGCCACCGGAACCACCGGCACGATGCTCGAGTACGAGCTGGGCCTCCCGGTGCACCGCTTCCTGTCCGGTCCGGTGGGCGGCGACCAGCAGATCGGCGCACGGATCGCCGAGGGCACCATCAGCATGCTGATCTTCTTCTGGGACCCGCTCGAGCCGCAGCCGCACGACCCGGACGTCAAGGCGCTGCTGCGCATCGCGACGGTGTGGAACGTGCCCATGGCGTGCAACGTCTCCACGGCGGACATGATCATCTCGTCGCCGCTGCTGTCCGGCGACTACGAGAACACCCGGCCGGACCTGGGCCCGCGCTCGTGGGAGGGCGCGCCTCAGGCGGACGAGGAAGGCTGACGCGTCACGTCAGGATGTTCACCGCCCGCGCCAGGACGACGGCGAACGTGGCGAGCGCGACGATCGACTGCCACGCCATCAGCATCTTCGCCGTCCGGCTCAGCGGCATCGTGTCCGTCGGCGAGAACGCCACGAGGTTGGTGATCGCGACGTAGAGGTAGTCGAGGAACCGCGGTTGCCAGCAGTCGAACTGGTCGGAGTACTCGCGGATCGCGTCCTGCGTGAACCAGAACGACATCCGCTCGACGTCGGGCTGCGCGCGGCCGTTGGGGCCGCCCCGGTCGAGCTGCCAGAACAGCAGCGCGAAGCCGACCGTCAGGACGACGAGGATCTGGGCGCCCTCGGCGAGCAGCTGCTGGACGCTGACTGGCCGGACCGAGATCACGTCCGAGATGAGCAGCGCCGCCGAGGAGGTCCCCGAGACGCAGAGCACGAGCGCGAGCGCGTAGCGCAGGGGGTCGACGCGCCGACGCGCCTGCAGGACACCGTCGGCGACGATGATCGCGACCGCGAGGGCGACCTCGATGATCGGCACCAGGAGCAGGGGGCCGAGCACGATGCGGTCGCGCATCAGCACCTGCGCGAGAACGGCCACCGCGACCGCGCTCAAGGGGGCGAGGCGGGCGCTGAGCGGGGCGTACGAGGACTCGCTCACCGACGACTACGAGCTCGTGCCGTCCAGCAGCTCCCACTGGGCGACCGCCTCGCTGCGGGAGGAGACGCCGAGCTTGCGGTAGCTCGAGATCGCCTGCGTCTTGACGGTGTTGCGSGAGAYGCCGAGGCGYTCGGCGATSMGKGGGAACGTGAGGTGCGTCGCCAGGAGCGGCATGAGGCGCACCTCGGCGGGAGTCAGGGCGTCGGGGCGACCGCTCGAGGCGGCGTCGCGCACCTGGGCGTCGAGCGCGGCCGCACGTTCGGGCAGGTCGCCCAGCCCGGGCCGTCGGTGCAGGATCTCCTGCGCCTGCCGCACGACCGCCGACGCCTCGTGGAGATCGCCGACGCCCAGCAGCGCCTGCCCCATGGTCAGCAGCGCCTGCGTCGAGACGACAGGCAGGGCATACGTCAGCAGGGGTCGCAGGGCGACGGCATCGCGCAGGTGAACGACGGCGTCCTGTCGCAGCCCGAGGTGGACCGCGGTGCGGGCCGCCCAGGCGTGCACGAGCGCGCTGGTCCAGTAGGAGCCGTACCGTCCGGCGGCGACGATGGCGGAGGCCCGACGGACGTCGGGCACCGCCGACGTCCAGTCGCCGCGCTCGACGGCCACGGTCGCCCGTTCGCACAGCACCATCGCGACGACGGGATGGATCCCGGCGAGCTCGGCGGCCTCGAGGGCGTCGAGGAACTGGTCGTCGGCCCGGTCGGGGTCGCCGTCGAGCAGAGCCGCGAGCCCCTCCGTGTGCCGCATCGTGGCGCGGAACGGGCTCGTGGGCGACAGCCCGGCCCATGCCTCCCGTGCGTCGAGCTGCATCTGGGCCGTCCCCCTGCGCGCCTCGATCGCGCGCAGGTACGCGAGCGTGCCCTCGACGGTCGAGCCGTCCGAGAGCGTGCCCGTCCGGGACGTCGCCGTCGCCATCGCGGACCACTGCTCGGCGCGCGTCGGCTGTCCGAGCAGCGCGAACGTGAGCGCGGCGTGCGCCGCGATCGCCGGGAAGGTGCGCACGTCCCGGGCTTCCTCGAGCCACGACATCCAGCGCTCGACCGACTCGATCCGACCGCTCGCCCACGTCGCCTGGGCCCGGTCGAGCACCAGGCGTGCCAGCTCGGGGACGTCCCCGCCCGCGTGCGCGTGCTCGATGGCCAGGTCAGGCTCACCGTTGCCCGCGAGCCAGCGGGACGCGCGCTGGTGCAGCTCGGGGACCAGCGTGGGCTCCTTGCGGTGCAGATCGCCGCTCAGGAGCTGGTGGAGCAGCGGGTGGCACCGGTAGAGCTCGCCGTCCCGGTCCACCGCCTCGATGACCCCGTGCGCCTCGAGGTGCTCGAGCGCCGTCCCGGAGGACCGGGCCTGCAGGACGGCGTCGCAGGCCGGGCCCGAGAGCTCGTCGAGGATCGAGCAGCGGACCAGCAGGGCCCTCTCGGGCGCCTTGACCCCCGCCAGCACCTCGCTGCGCAGGTAGTCGCGCATGAACTTGTCGTTGCCCGTGAACGAGAGAGGCACGCCGCGGTCGTGGATCGCCATGCCGGCGAGCATCACGGCGACTGGCCAGCCCAGGGTGTTCTCGTGGAGCGACGCCGCCTCCTCGGCGGTGAGCCGCACCCCGGAGCGTGCCAGGACCTCGGCCTCCTCGTCGGGCAGCAGTGCGAGCTCGGTCGGACCGACCTCGAGCAGGTCGCCGGAGGCGCGCAGCCGGGCGATCGGCAACCGTGGCGTCGCCCGCGAGGCCAGCCCGACGCGCCACGTGCCCGGCAGGCGGTCGATCACGTCGGTGAGCACGTTCAGGCTTCCCGCGCGCGTGATCGTCTGGACGTCGTCGAGCAGGAGCGTCCGCGACGGGCTCCCGCCGACCGCGGCGACGAGGCCGGCGACGCTGTCGAACCCGGGGCCGACGCCCGCGGCCCGGCCGAGGGCCGCKAGTAGCACGGCGGGATCGTTGTCGTCGCCCGTGCACGTGTGCCACGCGGCGGCGTCGCCGATCCGGTCGGCCCACTGGCCGAGCAGCGCCGACTTGCCGTACCCCGGCCCGGCGACGATCGCGACGACCCCGGCCGTCGAGCTGGTGAGGGAGTCGACGAGCCTGCTGCGGAGGATCAGCCCGACTCCCGCACGCCGACGGCTGAGGGACTCCGCCGCACGCCGGGGGGTCGATGACTTCCCCACGGCGGACAAACCGGTCCGAACGTGATGTTCCCCCACGCAAGGCACGCTACAGCCCCGCCCCGCGGGCGCCGCAACCCCTCCGGTCGCGGCGCCCGTGGAGTGGCGGGGGCCGTCACTCGGGCCGGGGACCGTCGAGGTCGATGTGTGGGACGTCGTCGCTGTCGTCGCCCCATGCGATCCGGCGGGGGGCGTCGTGCGACTCGACGGTCGCGGCGTGGTCGCGGTCGAAGTAGTCCCACGCCCAGCTCAGGAACGCGTCGGTACGGCTGTGCACGCCGCTCAGCAGCATGGCGTGCACCCCGAGCCAGGCGGCGAAGGCGAGGGGCCCGTCCACCTCGTGCCGGTGCGCGCCCACCTCGGCGACGGCGGCGTTGCGGCCGATCATCGCCATGATGCCCTTGTCCTTGTAGTGGAACGGCGCGAGCCGGTCGCCCTGCTCGGAGCGCAGGATGTTCTGCGCCGCCCACCGGCCGGACTGCTGGGCGACCGAGCCGAGCTGGGGGAGCGTCGGCGCCCCGGGCTTGGGTCCCGACGGGATGTTCGCGACGTCGCCGACCGCCCATACGCCGGGGAAGCCCTCGACGCCGAGGTCCGCCCGGACGTCGATCCGCCCCCCGCGGCCCGTGCTCTCGCCCGCGTCCTGGGCGATGGCCGAGGCGGACTCGCCGCCCGCCCAGATGACCGTCGCCGTGGGAAGGGTGGTCCCGTCGTCGAGCTCGACCCGGTCGGCGTGGACGGCCGCGACCCCGGTGCCCAGCCGGAGCTCGACCCCGCCCTTGGTGAGATGGTGGTGGGCGTACTTCTGCGCGTGCTCGGAGAACTGGCCGAGCACCGCCTGCCCGCGGTCGACCAGGTGCACGCGGACGTCGTCGGGCACCCGGCCCTGCGTCTTGAGGGCGGCGACGAGCTCGGCGAGGGCGCCCGAGACCTCGACCCCCGTCGGCCCACCGCCGACCACGACGACGTCGCGCGCGTGCGGCCCGCTGGCGTGGACGCTCTCCTCGACCATCAGCGCGCGGTGGTGCCGGCGCAGGCGCTCGGCGTCCGCGACCGAGTAGAGCGGGAACGTGTGCTCCCGCGCGCCGGGGACGCCGAAGAAGTTCGGTCGCCCGCCGGCGGCGATCACGAGGTGGTCCGCGGRCAGCGACCGGCCGTCGTCGAGGACGAGGGTGCGGTCCGCGAGCGAGGCCTGCGCGACGCCCTGGACGACCACGTCGACGGACGGGACCTCGGCGAAGATGGTCCGAAGGGGCCGCGCGATGTCCTCGGCCGGCAGCTGCGAGGTGGCCACCTGGTAGAGGAGCGGCTGGAACTGGTGGTAGTCGGCGCGGTCGACCAATGTCACGTGGACGCCCGCCTCGCCCAGGGTCTGGGCGGCGGCGACACCCGCCAGCCCACCCCCGAGCACGATCACGTCCGTCACAGCGACATCTCCTGGACGCGCTCGGCGAGGATGATCCGGGCGGCGGCCTCGATGAGCGCGAGGTGCGAGAACGCCTGYGGGATGTTGCCCAGGTGGCGTGCGGCGTCGACCTCGAACTCCTCGGCGTACAGGCCGAACGGGGAGGCGATCCGCAGCAGCCGCTCCATCAGGTCGAGGGCCCGCTGCTTCTCGCCCACGACCATGAGGGCGGAGACCAGCCAGAACGAGCAGATGACGAACGTGCCCTCCTTGCCGGACATGCCGTCGTCGGTCTCGTCCGTCTTGTACCGGAGTACGAAGCCGTTCTCGGAGAGCTCGTCGGCGATGGCCAGGACGCTCGCGTGCAGCCTCTTGTCGGTCCCGGGCAGCAGCCCGAAGTGCGCCGCGAGCAGGTTGGAGGCGTCCAGCGCGTCCGTGTCGTAGTGCTGCCGCAGCACGCCCCGGTCGCTGACACCGTGCTCGAGGATGTCGGCCTTGATCTCCGCCGCGGTCGCGGCCCAGCTCGACTGCAGGTCGGGTTCGCCGCGGATGCCGGCGAGCTGGGCGGCGCGGTCCATGGCGACCCAGCACATGATCTTCGACGAGACGTAGTGCTGCGGCTTGCCCCGGGCCTCCCAGATGCCCTGGTCGGGCTGCTGCCAGACGGCCGCCGCGCACTCGGCCTGGGCCTTGACGATGGGCCACAACCGCGCGGGCAGGCGTTCGCTGCGCCGCGTGTGCAGCAGGATCGAGTCCAGCACCGAGCCGTAGACGTCGTTCTGCTTCTGGTCGAAGGCGCCGTTCCCGAGGCGGACCGGCCGCGCTCCTTGGTAGCCGGTCAGCTCGTCGCGGGTGCTCTCGGTGAGATCGCGCCGGCCGTCGATGCCGTACATGATCTGCAGCGCGCCGTCCTCGTCGGGCTCGATGTCGGCGACGAACTGCATGAACTCGTCGGCCTCCCAGTCGAGCCGCAGGTAGTGCAGCGCCTGCAGCGTGAACGTCGAGTCGCGCATCCAGGTGTACCGGTAGTCCCAGTTGCGCTCGCCGCCGGGGGTCTCGGGCAGCGAGGTCGTCAGCGCAGCGACCGTGGCGCCGGTCGGCATGTAGGTCAGGCCCTTGATCACCAGGGCGGAGCGCTCGACGTAGGGCCGCAGGCGGTGGTCGGGCATCAGGGCCCGGCTCAGCCAGCGGCGCCAGAAGTCCCGCGTCGCCGCGATGCGCGCCACCGCGTCCTGAGCATCGGTCGGGCCGTCCAGCGAGGCGGCCCACGACAGCGAGCAGAACACGGTCTCGCCCGCGGAGAGCTCGTGCCGGCCGCGCAACGAGTCGCCCTCGACGCCGAGCGCCAGGTCCGAGTGCAGCCGCATCGTCACGCCGCCCCCGGTGATGTCCGCGGTGTGGCCGTCCGCCGCATCCAGGGACCACGGTTCCCGGCTCCGGCCGTAGTCGAACGCCGGGTCGCAGACGAGCTCGATCCGCACCGAGCCCTCGAGGCACGTGGCGGTCCGCACCAGCACGTGCTCGGCGTCGTCGTCGGCCGGCGGGCGCGTGTGCGGGGTCGTCTCGTCGGGCCCCTCGCGCCGGCCCATCGTGAGCGCATCGCGGATCTCGACCCAGCCCGACGGCGTGTGCCACGTGGTGACGAGCACGTTGGTCCCGGGGTCGTAGGCGCGCGACGTCGGCACGTTGATCCCGTACGGCGCGAACCGGAAGTAGCCGGCGCCGCGGTCGAGCAGGCTGCCGAACACGCTCTGGCTGTCGAACCTGGGCACGCACAGCCAGTCGATCGACCCGTCCGGCGCCACGAGCGCCCCGGTGTGGCAGTCGGAGAGGAAGGCGTACTGCGCGATCGGAGGGAAGGGCGAGTCGGGGCTGTTCGAGTCCATGGGTGTCTCCTCGGGTGGGTTTCAGCCGAGCCGGGCGAGCAGGTGGTCGCCGACGCGCAGCGCGTTCGCCATGGCGGTCAGCGCCGGGTTCACGGCACCGATGCTGGGGAAGAAGCTGGTGTCGACCACGTAGAGGTTGTCCACCTCGTGCGTGCGGCAGTCGCGGTCGAGCACCGACGTCGCGGGGTCGGCGCCGAACCGGACCGTGCCGGCCTGGTGCGCGCAGCCCGCGACCGGGATGTCGTTCTTCATGTACATGTCGCGCGGGACCAGGTGGTGCGGGTGCATGCCGAGGTGCCCGAGGTTGCCCTTCACGCGGCTGTAGAGCTCCTCGAGCGGCTGCCGGTTGTTCGGGGTGTACGTCAGCACGATGTCGCCGTGGTTGCCCAGCGTCACGCGGTTGTCGGGGTCGGGCAGGTCCTCGGCCGACAGCCAGAAGTCGACCGCGTGCTCCGCAACCTCGCCGAGCGCGAACAGCGGCGCGAGCTTCGCGATGGGCTTCTCGCCGCGGTACATGGGGGCCGACGACTTGCCGACCATCTGCACGTTGCCCATCGGGAACGCGAAGTGCTCGTCGCCGAAGTAGTAGTCGTTGACGCCGAGGGTCTTCTGGAACCGGGTGTCGTTGCGCTCGATCGAGACCGCCAGGAACGCCCGGCTGTTGTGGAACATGTAGTGGCGGCCGACGTGGTCGGACCCGTTCGCGAGCCCGTTGGGGTGCCGGTCGTTGGCGCTGGCGAGCAGCAGCTTCGCCGAGTTGGCGGCGCCGGCCGAGACCACCACGACGTCGCCGGAGAACCGCTGCTCGACGCCGTCGACGTCCGCGACGACCGAGGTGACGGTGTGCCCGGAGTCGTCGGTCTCCAGCCGACGTACCTCGGCGTTGCGGACCAGCGTGACGTTGGCGTGCTCCACGGCGGGCCGCACCGCGATGACCTCGGCGTCGGACTTGGCGTGCAGCAGGCACGCGAACCCGTCGCACGTGGCGGTGCGGATGCACGGGCTGTACGCGGGGTTGGCCTCGTTGAGCATGATCCCGGAGGGGGAGTGGAACGGGTGCAGACCGATCGCGCCCATGTCGTCGAAGAGCTGCTGGATGCGGGGCTCGTGGGAGACGGGCGGATAGGGGTAGGGGCCGCTCGCCGGAGGCTCGGTGGGATCCTCGCCGCGTGCGCCGTGCACCTGGTACAGCTCCTCGGCCTGGGTGTAGTACGGCTCGAACTCGTCGTACCCGACCGGCCATGCGGGGGAGATGCCGCCGTGGTGCTGCAGCTCGCCGAAGTCCCTCTCGCGCAGCCGGTAGAGCGCGGCGCCGTAGAACTTGGTCGCGCCGCCCACGTTGTAGTGCACCTGCGGCTGGAACGACCTGCCCTCGTGGTCGTACCAGGTGTCCTTGGAGATGTACCGGTTCTTGACGAACACCTCCGTCGCGTCCCAGTTCTCCAGCTCGCGCGGGAGCCAGTCGCCGCGCTCGAGGATCAGGATCTTCTTGCCCGACGGGGCCAGGCGGTGCGCGAGGGTCCCGCCGCCCGCGCCCGACCCGATGATGACGACGTCGTAGTGCTCGGTCATCTCGTCCGCCTCACAGACCAGGGCTGCTGTGCATGATGCCGCCGTCGGCGAAGACCGTCGTGGCGGTGAGGTAGCTGGCGCCGTCGCCGGCGAGGAAGGCGACGAGGCTGGCGATCTCCTCCGGCTGCGCCATCCGGCCCAGCGGGATCGCGGCGTCGAGCGTCTTCATCTTCTCGGGGTCGTTCATGGTCGCCGTGTTGATCGGCGTCGCCACCGCGCCGGGTCCGACCCCGACCACCTGCACGCCGTACGGGCCGAGCTCGACGCCCGCCGTCCGGGTGAGCATCCGCATGCCGCCCTTGGACAGGCAGTACGCGGTGTTCCCCGGCATCGGCCAGTCCTCGTGCACCGAGGTCATGTTGATGATCCGGCCGCCCGTGCCCTGCTTGATCATCTGCTTGGCGGCGATCTGGGTGCCGAAGAACGCGCTCTTGAGGTTGATGTCCATGACGCGCTCGTACTGCGCCTCGGTGGTGTCCAGCACGGACGTGCGCGTCTCGATCCCGGCGTTGTTGACCATGATGTCGAGGTGCCCGAACGCCTCGACGGTGCGGGCCACCAGCATCTCGAGGTCCGCGACCTTGCTGACGTCGGCGTCGACCCCGATCGCCTGGTCGCCCAGGGCGTGCACCTGCTTCTCCAGCTCCTCCGTCGCCTCGGGGTGCGCGACGAAGTCGATGACGATGTTCGCGCCGGCCTCGGCCAGGGCGAGCACCACGGCCTTGCCGATGCCGCTGTTGCCTCCGGTGACGACCGCTACTTTCCCGTGCAGGCTCATGTGAGTGCTCCTTCGTCGAGGGGTGCGGACGGGCCCGTCGACGGGTCCGGTGGTGCGGACGTCGGCGGGCCGATGACCCGCCGACGGAAGACGACGTACGTCCAGCCCTGGTAGAGCAGCACGACGGGCACGAGGACCAGCGCGACGATGCTCATGACCTGCAGCGCGTACGTCCCCGACGCGGTGCTGGTCACGGTGAGGCTGTCCGTCGCTGACGTGCTCGACACCAGGACGTTCGGGTAGAGGTTGGCGAACAGGGTCACGACCGTCAGCGCGATACCGAGCGCCGTCGCGGTGAACGCCCAGCCCTCGCGGCGCGCCCGCGACAGGGCGCCGGCCAGCAGCACCGCGACGACCGCGAGCACCGGCGGCACGACACCGCGGACCGCGGGTGCGTCGGACACCGACGGCGTCCACACCGCCAGCCCGAGCAGCAGCAGGACCGCCGGCACGTGGGTGACGGCGACCGCGCGGTGGGCGCGACGACGCACGTCGCCGTCGGTGCGCAGGGCCAGGAACGTGGCGCCGTGCAGCAGGCACAGCGCGACGAGCGTGAGGCCGACCAGCAGGCCGTACCCGGTGATCGAGTCGACGACGGAGCCGGTGAACTCCTCGGAGGAGTCCACGGGCATCCCGGCCAGGAGGTTGCCGAGCGCGACGCCCAGCAGCAGCGGGCACAGCGCGCTGCCGATCGTCAGGCTCCACGACCAGGTCTGGCGCCACCGGGTCGCCTCCATGCGCCCGCGGAACTCGAACGAGACGCCGCGGGCGATGAGCGCGACGAGCAGCAGCACCAGCGGCAGGTACATCGCGGAGAACCACGTGGCGTACCAGCTGGGGAAGGCCGCGAAGATCGCGGCTGCGCCGACGATCAGCCAGACCTCGTTGCCGTCCCAGAAGGGGCCGATCGCGTTGATCGCGACGCGCTGCTCGGTGTCGGTGCGTCCCACGACCTTGTGCAGCATGCCGACGCCGAAGTCGAACCCCTCGAGCACGAAGAAGCCCGTCCAGAGGAACGCGACGACGAGGAACCACAGGTCGGGCAACGTCATCGTGACTCCTCCTTCAGAAGGTCAGGGCCGGGACTCGCGGCTGCCCGCTGTCACCGGTGTGCTCGGGCTCGTCCGGCTCCTCGAGCTCCAGCCCGCGGCGGGCGAACCGCATCATCAGGTAGAGGTTGACCGCGCCGAGGAGCAGGAAGACGCCGTAGAAGACGACGAGGCTGATGACCAGCTCCGTCGTGCCGACCGACGGCGAGACCCCGTCGGAGGTCTTCATCAGGCCCTGGACGATCCACGGCTGGCGGCCGTTCTCCGTGAGCATCCAGCCGGCCGTGTTCATGAGGAACGGCGCCGCCACGGCCCACGTCGCGACGAACAGGAACACGCGCGCCGTCGGTAGTCGTCGTCGCCAGATCAGCCACAGCCCCCACAGTGCGACGAGCGCGGCGAGGGAGCCCAGGTACGCCATGACCCGCATCGACCAGTACTGCACGAAGACGTTCGGCACGTAGTTCCCCGGGCCGTACTCCTCCTGGTACTGCGCGTTCAGCTCGTTGAGGCCCTGTACCTCGCCGTCCCACGTCCCGGTCGCGAGGATCGACAGCAGGTGGGGGATCTCGATGATCTTGGTGGGGTCCTGGTCGTTGTTGCCGCCGCCGATCTGGAACGCCGAGAAGGAGCACGGCTGGCAGTTGTCCCACTGCGCCTCCGCCGCGGAGATCTTCATCGGCTGGTACGTCGCCTCGATGACGCCGAGGTGGCTGCCGACCCCGAGCGCCAGCAGGATCGACGGCAGCAGGACGGCGATCGACACCTTCGCCGAGCGCAGGAACACCTCCTCGTGGTGCTTGCGACGCAGGTACCAGGCGGAGACGCCGAGCATGAGCACGGACCCGGTGACCAGGGATGCGGTGAGCACGTGCGCGTACCCCCACAGGAAGACCGGGTTGGTCATCACCGCCCCGATGTCCGAGAGCTCGGGCCGGCCCGTCGACTGGTCGACCGTGTACCCGACCGGGTTCTGCATCCACGAGTTCGCGGCCATGATGAACGCCGCCGATCCCGCCGCCCCCAGCGCCACGAGCCACACGGTCAGCAGGTGGATGCCGCGGGGGAGCACGTTCCAGCCGAAGACCCACAGCCCGATGAACGTCGACTCGAGGAAGAAGGCGGCGAGCCCCTCCATCGCGAGCGGCGCCCCGAACACGTCGCCGACGTACCGGGAGTAGGCCGACCAGTTCATGCCGAACTCGAACTCCTGGATCAGGCCGGTCACCACACCGACCGCCACGTTGATCAGCAGGAGCGTGCCGAAGAACTTGGTCAGCCTCTTGTGGTCGGGGTTGCCGGACCGGTACCAGAGCGTGTGCAGGACCGCGACGAGGAACCCCAGCCCGATCGTGATGGGCACGAAGAGGAAGTGGTAGATGCTCGTCGACGCGAACTGCAGACGGGCCAGGTCGAGGTCAGACACCCGACCTCCCCCCATCGCTCGAGAGACACGCGCGGACGCCTACCGACCGGTCGAGCGTCGCACCCGGCTCAGCGGACGAGCATCATCCCGTCGGGATGAAAGGGGAGGTGGCCCGACGACGGCGATCGGTGGCATCGTCGGGGTCGTCCAGAGGCTCGACACCGAGGGGAACAGACGTGCAGGACATCAGAGAGCCGCAGGACGTGACGTCATGAGGATCGACCCGCCCTCCGGCCGGCAGTACGTGATCATGGCGGGCGACCACGAGGCCGTGGTCACGCAGGTCGGCGCGACGCTCCGGGAGTGCGTGCTCGACGGCCGGGCGGTGCTCGACGGCTTCGGCGTCGACGAGCGGGCGCCCGACGGACGTGGCCAGGTGCTCGCGCCCTTCCCCAACCGGTTGGCCGGCGGCCGCTACACCTTCGGTGGACGCACGTGCCAGGTCGCGATGGACGAGCCGGAGAAGGGCAACGCGATCCACGGCATGGTCCGCTGGCTGGACTGGTCGGAGGTCTCGTTCACGGAGCGCGACGTCGTGCTCGCGTGCGTCCTGCGACCGCAGCCCGGCTACGCGTGGGAGCTCAGCCTGCAGGTGGGCTACCACCTCTCCGTCGACGGGCTCACCGTTGTCGCGTCGGCACGGAACTCCGGTGGCGAGCCGGCCCCGTTCGCGATGGGGTTCCATCCGTACCTGGGCCTCGGCGCCGCGCTCGAGGGCCTGGAGCTGCTCGTGCCCGCGGAGAGCCACTCCCCGGTGCCGGACGACCGCGACGAGCGGCCGACCCCGGTCGACGTGACCGGGTCGCACCTCGACTTCCGGGCGCCGCGGGCCGTCGGGCCGGAGGTGCTGGACACCGTCTTCGGCGACCTGGTGCGCGGCCAGGACGGTCGGGCCGTCGCCCAGCTGATCGACGCCGCCGACGGGCGGAGCGTCCGGCTCTGGGTCGACGAGGCGTTCCCGTACCTCATGGTCTACTCGGCCGACGGCGTGCTCCCGGCGGAGCGGCGCCGCCGTGCGATGGCCGTCGAGCCGATGACCTGCCCGCCGCACGCGTTCCGGTCCGGAGCGGACCTGCTCACGCTGGCACCGGGGGAGTCCTGGAGCGGGTCGTGGGGGCTCTCGGTGGGATGAGGACCGTCGACGCCGCCCCCCGCGCGCGATCGGTCCTCGTCTACGGCGCAGGGCTGGTCCAGGGGCTGGCGCTCGTCTCGTTCCCCGCCGCGAGCTCGATCCTCATCAGCCCCACAGGCTACGACCTGAGCACCACCCAGTACGGGCTGATGTTCGTCCCGCAGGTCGTCCTGGCGATCACCGGGGCGGCGACCTCCCCGCTCCTGGCGGCGCGCTGGTCGTTGCAGCGCGTCCTGCAGGTCGGCCTGGTCTCGAACCTGCTCGCGATGCTGCTGCTGGTCCTCAGCCAGGCGGTGTCGACGTCGCCCGCCGCGTACCCGGTGCTGCTCTGCGCCACCGGAGCGCTGGGGTTCGGGTTCGGCACCACCGTCCCGGCGCTGAACACGTTCGCCGCCCGGCTGGCCCCGTCGAACCAGGACCGCTCGATCCTCACCCTGAACGCCCTGCTCGGCACGGGCACCGCGCTGGCGCCGCTGCTCATCGCCCTGTTCCTCGCGCTCGGTGCCTGGTGGCTCCTGCCGGTGCTCGCTGCCGTGGGGCTGGGGGTCTTCCTCGTCCTCGCCGTGCGGACCACCCTGGACGCCGGCCCGAATCCGGAGCGCACGGGCGCCCGGCAGAAGCTGCCCGGCCGGTTCTGGTGGTACGCCGCAGCCGCCGTCCTCTACGGCGTGTGCGAGACGCTCTTCGGCAACTGGTCGAGCGTGTACCTCACGGGCGAGCGCGCGCTCTCGGCGCAGGTGGCGTCACTCGCGCTGGCCGCGTTCTGGGCGTGCGTGACCATCGGCCGCGTGATCGTCGCCGCGCTCACCACGCGCGTCCCGCCGACCGTGGTCTTCGTCGTGCTGCCGGTGCTGATCGCGGCCACGAACCTCGCCGTGTCCTCGGCGCACAGCGCGGTGGTTGCGGTCCTCGCGTTCGCCGCCGCCGGGTTCGCCTGCTCCGCGATGCTCCCGCTCAACCTGAGCCTGGCCGGCGAGGAGTTCCCGCGGCTGGGCGCCACGTCGTCGGGTGAGCTCATCGCGGCCTACCAGGTGGGCTACGGCGTCGCGGCGTTCGGCGTCGCACCCCTCGAGAGCCTGACCGGGATCGGCCTGGCCGGCATCTACCTCGTCGGCGCCGGCGTGGCGGTCGTCCTGGCCGTGACCGCGCGCGTGATCACCGCCGGCAGGCCGCGGGTCGCTGCGGCCTCCGCGGCCTGACGGCGCTCGGTCAGCGGGCGCGCAGCAGCGCGGCGCGGAGCCGGGCGAGCCGGTCGAGCAGCGCGGGCGGGACCCGGTCGCCGAACAGCGCGAAGAACTCCTCGGTCAGGTCGGCCTCCCGCGTCCACGAGCCGGCGTCGACGGCGAACAGCTGCGCGAGCGCGTCGTCGTCGATCTCGAGGCCGTCCAGGTTCAGCGCGCCCGGCGAGGGCAGCAGACCGACGGGGCTGGGCACGGCGCCGAGGTCGGTGCGCAGGCCGCGGGCGCGGTCCACCTGGTCGACCATCCACGCGAGCACCCGGGAGTTCTCGCCGAACCCGGGCCACAGGAAGTCGCCCTGGTCGTCCTTGCGGAACCAGTTCACCTGGAACACGAGCGGCCGCTGCGCTCGGTCGAGGGCCGCGCCGATCCGCAGCCAGTGCGCCCAGTGGTCGGCCATGTCGTAGCCGCAGAACGGCATCATCGCGAACGGGTCGCGGCGCAGCTCGCCCACCAGGCCCTCGGCGGCGGCGGTGCGCTCGGAGGAGATCGTGGCGCCCATGAACACGCCGTGCTCCCAGCTCTCCGCCTGCGCCACCAGCGGCACGTTGGTCGCGCGGCGCCCGCCGAAGACGATCGCGTCCAGCCGCACGCCCTCGGGGTCGTCCCAGCCGTCGGCGATCGTCGGGCACTGGGCGGCCGCGACGGTGAAGCGGGAGTTCGGGTGCGCGGCGGGGCGACCGGAGTCGGGCGTCCACTCCTGCCCGGTCCAGTCGACCAGGTGCGCGGGCGGCTCCGGGGTCAGGCCCTCCCACCACACGTCGCCGTCGTCGGTGAGCGCGACGTTGGTGAAGATCGTGTCGCGGCTCAGCGTCTCGATGGCCGCGGGGTTGGTCGTGGGCCCCGTGCCCGGCGCGACCCCGAAGAAGCCGGCCTCCGGGTTGATGGCCCGCAGCGAGCCGTCGGCCGCCGGCCGCAGCCACGCGATGTCGTCGCCGATCGTCTCGACCCGCCAGCCCGGCAGCGTGGGGCGCAGCATGGCGAGGTTCGTCTTGCCGCACGCCGAGGGAAACGCGGCGGCGACGTGGTACCGGCGACCGTGCGGCGACGTCAGCCGGATGAGCAGCATGTGCTCGGCCAGCCACCCCTCGTCCCGGCCGATCACCGAGGCGATGCGCAGGGCGAAGCACTTCTTGCCGAGGAGGGCGTTGCCGCCGTAGCCCGAGCCGAACGACCAGATCTCGCGGGTCTCGGGGAAGTGGACGACGTATTTCGACGCGTTGCACGGCCACGGCACGTCCGCGGAGCCGGGCTCGAGCGGCGCACCGACCGAGTGCACCGCGGGGACGAACGGCGTGCCGGCCTCGACCAGGTCGAGCACGTCGCGGCCCACCCGGGTCATCACCCGCATGCTGACGACGACGTACGGCGAGTCGGTGACCTGCACACCCACGTGCGACAGCGGCCCGCCGACGGGTCCCATCGAGAACGGCACCACATACATGGTCCGCCCGCGCATGCTGCCCGCGAACACCCCGTCGAGCTCGGCGCGCATCGCCGTGGGCTCGCGCCAGTTGTTGGTCGGCCCGGCGTCCGACTCCTCGACCGGGCAGACGAACGTGCGCGACTCGATGCGGGCGACGTCGTCGGGGTCCGACCGTGCGAGGTAGCTGCCGGGGCGCAGCTCGGGGTCCAGGGGGAGGAGCGTGCCGGTGCGCACCATCTGGGCGACCAGCGCGTCGCGCTCCTCGTCCGAGCCGTCGCACCAGACCACCGCGTCGGGCTCGGTGAGCCCGGCGACGGCGTCGACCCACGCGTGGACGTCGCCGAGCACGGCGGCCGACGTGACGTCGGGGACCGTCGTGGTGCCGGTCTGGAGGGTGACGGGCTGTTCGGCCAGCATGGTCATCGTCTTCGGTCTCCTTCGGCGGGCCCTCGTCGGCCCGTTCGCTTCGTTCTGTCCATCGTGTCGTCAAGCCGCAGAGGTCTCCGGGCAGGCAGAGACGTCAAGTTCGCCACTTCTTGACATAGAGTCACGTTGTGGCCGCACAGGACAGTGACGTGGACAACATCGACGCGACGGGTGCACCCGACGCCCTCACGCTCGGCCGCCGGCTGCGGCACCTGCGCAAGGCACGCGGGCTGACCCTCGACGACCTGGGCCGACAGGTCGGGGTGACGTCGAGCCTGCTCTCCCTCTTCGAGAACGGTCGGCGCGAGCCCCGGCTCGTGCTGCTGCGCAGCCTGGCGACCGCGCTCGACGTGACGGTCGCCGACCTGCTCGACGCGGAGCCGCCGTCGCGACGCGCCGCGCTCGAGATCGCGCTGGACCGCGCGCAGCGGTCGGCGGGATTCGAGCGGCTCTCCCTGCCCGCCGTGCGCCCGGGCCGGTCCCTGCCCTTGCCCGTGCTCGAGCAGATCGTCGGCCTGCACGCCGAGCTCGCCCGACGCGACCTCGAGGCGGTCGCGACGCCCGAGGAGGCCCGCCGCGCCAACACGCAGATCCGCCTCGAGCGCCAGCAGCGCGACAACTACCTGCCCGAGATCGAGCGGCTCGCCGAGACCATGGCGCGCAAGGCCGGGTACACCTCGGGCGCGCTCACGCACCGGGCGGTGTCCCGGATGGCCGAGCAGCTCGGGTTCGCGATCATCCACGTCGACGACCTGCCCAGCTCCACCCGGACCGTCACCGACCTCGAGCACGGCCGGGTCTACCTGCCGCCCGCGTCGACGCCCGGCGGCCACGGGCTGCGGTCGCTCGCGCTGCAGGCCATCGCGCACCGCGTGCTCGGGCACCGCCGCCCGACGTCCTACGACGACTTCCTGCGCCAGCGCATGGAGACCACCTACTTCGCGTCCTGCTGCCTCATGCCCGAGACCGCCGCCGTCCAGCACCTCCAGCAGGCCAAGAAGGAGAAGGACCTGGCGATCGAGGACCTGCGCGACGCGTTCGGCGTGACGCACGAGGCGGCGGCGCAGCGGTTCACCAGCCTGGCGACCCACCACCTCGGCATCCCCGTGCACTTCGTGCGGCTGGGCGGCGACGGCGCGATCTACCGCGCGTACGCGAACGACGGGCTGCCGCTGCCGACCGACGTGACGGGTGCGATCGAGGGCCAGCTCGTGTGCCGGAGCTGGGGGGTGCGCCGCGCGTTGACCCGGCGCGACCGCACGTCCGAGTCCTACCAGTACACCGACACCCCGGCGGGCACGTTCTGGTGCTCCACGCAGACGGGCTCGGGCGCGACGGGCCAGCTGGCGCTCACGGTCGGGGTGCCCTTCTCGTCGGCCACGTGGTTCCGGGGGCGCGACACCAAGGTCCGCCACCAGTCCACCTGCCCAGACGAGGCGTGCTGCCGCCGCCCGCCGGAGAGCGCCGCCGCCCGCTGGCAGGACGCGTCGTGGCCCAGCGCCCGGATCCACCAGCAGGTGTTCACCGCGCTGCCCACGGGTGCCTTCCCGGGGGTGGACGCCCGCGAGGTGTACGCCTTCCTCGACCGCCACGCCCCGCAGGTGGGTGGCTAGATCCTCGTCTTGCCCACCTGCATGTGGATGTGGTCCTGGTGGTGGGAGCGGAGCGTCCCGCCGGGACCGTCGACGTAGTCGGGGTGGATCACGTAGCCGCCCAGGTCGCCGATCCGCGTGCGGGGCCACTTGTTGGCCGGGCCGATCCCGTTGCACTCGCACTCGAACGTGGCGAAGCACAGGGCMGTCCGGAACAGCAGGTTGGCCAGCGCGTCCACGGCGGGATCGAGCCGCTCGGCCGACCCGGCGACGACGGGCCGGTTGCCCCAGTCCGCCAGCACCCGCTTGTCGAACGCGACGCCGTCGAGCGTGCCCTGGACCCCCCCGAAGTCGAGCGCCCGGCCCTGGTTGTGGCAGTCGTTCGGCGTCCCGCTGCCGTGGCCGATGCCCATGTGCAGGATCGCGGAGACGTCCGGGGGTGACGAGTTCAGCCACCGGGTCAGCCGGTACAGCGCGACGAGCATCCGCTGGTCGACGTTGTCGATGAGCGTCTGCGCGCCGCCCACGTACTGGTAGGCGATCCCGCCGAGCGTCGTCGGCTGGACGACCACGTGCGTGGCCGGCTGGGGCGTGGCGATCCCCGTCTGCCAGTCCCCGGAGTACGGCGTGCTGGCCGCCCTCAGCGCGACCTTGCCGGCCTGGATGAGGTAGCCCATGACGGTGTTGGCCTCGGGCAGGGTCAGGTCGCGCGCCGCCGTCAGCATGGCCGCCGGGACGGGCTCGAGCTGCAGGGTGCCGATGGAGCCCTGGCCGTCCACGGCGTCGGTGTCCACGTTGTAGCGGCGGTACTCCGACCCCTTGAAGAAGTACGCGTACGTCCCGCCCTGGTAGAGCGCCGCGTCGACGCCGTCGTCCCACAGACCCTGCCAGGCGCCGGCGATCGGCCGCGGGTAGTTGTCGTCGACCCGGTCGAGCGTGATGTCGTAGCGCAGGTAGTCGGGGCCGCAGAAGAAGTAGAGCTTGCCGGTGCCCCAGTTCAGGACCGCGTCGATCTGCGCGGCGTCGACGCCCGGCCAGTACTGCGAGGTGGTGAACGGGGTGTGGGGGGGCAGGTAGTCGGCCTCGACACCCTCCGGGCCGTTGCTGCCGGTCTCGTACCGGACGTACTCGTCGCCGTAGAAGAAGTACGCCTTCCCGAACCCGTAGTAGACAGCGGCATCGGCCACCTCGGGACGGAGCCCCGGCCAGTTCGTCATGGGGAGGTCGTTCTGCTCGGGCAGGCCGCTGAGGAAGTCGAGGCGGGTGTAGGTGCCGTCCTGGAACAGGTACGCCTTGCCGTTCGGGAGCGCGATGGCGCACATGCCGCGACTCATGGATCCGCCCCCCTCGGCTCGTCTCTCCGCAGTCTGTTCCTGCCCCCCGACCGGTGTCCAGGGTGCTGCACGTGCCTCACCGGCCCAGGGCGCGATTCCCAGCCGAGGACATCGTGCGGTCGGAGACGGCGATGTCGGCACGCGCGCCGGCCGCGGCACCGGCGGCCCATCCGCGGCCGGAGAGGCGACGCGTCGTGCGGCGCACGTGGGGGAACGCGTCCGCCACGGCCGCGTCGACGTCGCGGTCCCGCGCGGCCAGGACCAGCTCGCTCGAGGTGCCTTCGGTCTCAGCCTCGGTGAGCACCTCGGCGTAGAACCGGCGCAGGCGGCCCGCGACGATCGCGGCGAAGCCGGCCGCGAACGCACGCTTGTCGCTCGCGGTGCCGCCGTGGGCGTACATCTCGGCGAGCATCTGCGGCTCGAGCGACGCAGCCAGGACCGCCGCCATCGACATGTCCGCCGCGAACCCGAACGCGACGAACTCGGTGCCGTTGCCGCGACGCACCCGCAGGGGCCGGCAGCCGAACGCACCGTAGACGGCGTTGCGCAGCTCGATCCGGTCCGCCACCCACGAGCCCGTGACCGGGACGTCCTCCCGGACCGGCTCCCGCGCCCGCTCGCTGGTCATCCGGACGGCTGCCTCGTCGATGCTGTGGCGCAGCATGAGCTTCTCGGCGCGGGTCCGGGCGAGCTCACGCTCGGGCTCGTGCGGTGAGCCGCCGTCGGCGATCGCCAGCAGCGTGCGGATCAGCGCGAGGTTCTCGTCGGCGGACTTGGGCATCGGGGCTCCCGGGTGTGCGGTGGAGCCGTCACCGTAGGGGAGGGCACCGACAGGGGGCTCACGATATGCACAGCACAGGGGCCGCAGCCGGCACCCGAAGGTCCGCACTGCCAACCGGACAGGCTCGGTGCGTGACGCACGCGTCGCCGCGCTGGCGGACCTCCCTCGTCTCCAGGGTCCCGTCCGCTGCTACGGGCGAGGGTCGATGATGCGGCGCACCGTGGTCGCCTCGGTCGCCTCACGCGGGAACAGCGTCACGTGCTGGCGCGCAGGCTTCGGCGGGGTCAGGCCCTCGGAGACGGTGCAGACAACCTCGCCTGTGGTGGCGTCAACCTGGCACGAGCCGGCGAGCAGCACGAAGGTGACGCTCGCGTTGTCGCCCTCACCGTGGACGTGCCCGGACGAGAAACCGTCTGTGCTGCCGTACTGCGCCTGCGGGACCGGGGTGCTGGCGTACGAGTTGGAACCGACGTAGGGGTTGTCCCAGGACAGTGACAGGCTGCCCAGCACGTCTCCGTCGACGGTCTCGATCTGGTACGTCGCGTGCCCTTCGGTGCCGGTGAACAGCCCGCTCGACTCGGACTCCCACAGCCCGTAGTCACCGATGATCGTGGGCGGTTCGGTGACCCAGATCCCGTGGCTGAGACCCGCGGTCACGAGCTGAAGGTTGAACGGGTGGCCTGTGCGGTTCTCCAGGCGGACTCGCGTCGATCGGGCAGCCATGACTCTCCCTCTGGATACTCGTCGGGATGACGCCGGTCGCCCCCCGTCGTAGGAGAGGACCCCCGGGGCCGCCCCCTGATACCTCGGGTGGTCGCCCGCCGAGCGGCGCGCTCGGTCGGCCCAGCCGCTCACGGCACCCAGAGGCGCTGGCTCGACGCGGGCCAGCTGAGGTCGTTCCCGCGGCGGCTCGTGCCCGTGCCGGGACCGTGGGTCTGCGCCCACGCCCAGGCTCGGGCCGCCGCCGCGTCGTCGGCGGCGCGCATGGCGACCTTGGCCGACGGCGAGCCCGGGGTCGGCACGGCGCACCGCAGGTGCGGTTCCCCGGGGCGTGTCGGGGTGGCGGCGGTGAGGACGCAGGACGTCCCGCCAGGGGTCCGGCTCGCCTCGAGGGTGTGCGCCGTCGCGGGGGGCGTGGTCGTCGCGGGTGACGACGCGATGCCCGCGGCCATGACCCCGGCGACGAGGACACCGATGACGGCGCCCGAGATCCCGAGCAGGCGGCGGACGCGCAGCGCTCGCGTGCCCAGGTCGTGCGAGGGCGGGTCGACCGGGTGGGGCTCCATCTCGAACTCGATGACCGTCTCGAGGTGGGCTCGGCGGCGTGCGGTCGCGGTGGGCATGACGCGGTCCTTCGGGCTGTGCGGGGTCGTGCTGGTGGAGCTATAGGAGTGGAGCCACTCGGTGCGGTTCTGATACGTCCAACCTCCTGCGACCCGCCCGTCGCGGAATCAGGGCACCCCCCTAGTTCGTGCCGGGGACCCGGGCGTCCACAGGCCCGGAGCCCGACCGGCGCCGGGTGTCGGCCGGCGCTGGCAGGCTGGGCGCGTGACCCCACCCACCCGTGATGCCGCCCTCGCCGTGCTCCGCCGCCTGGTCGGCAACGACGCGGCCGACTTCCACGAGGGTCAGTACGAGGCGATCGCGACGCTCGTCGACGAGCACCGGCGTGCGCTCGTCGTGCAGCGCACGGGCTGGGGCAAGTCGGCCGTGTACTTCGTCGCCACGATGCTGCTGCGCGAGCGCGGCGCAGGTCCGACGGTGCTGGTCTCGCCGCTGCTGGCGCTGATGCGCGACCAGGTCGCCGCCGCCGAGCGCGCGGGGGTCCGGGCGGTCGCCATCAACTCCACCAACGCCCACGAGTGGGACGAGCTGCTGGCCCGGCTCGCCGCCGACGAGGTGGACGTGCTGCTGGTCTCGCCGGAGCGGCTCAACAACCCGTCGTTCCGCGAGAACCAGCTGCCGGCGCTGGTGCGCCGCCTCGGGATGCTGGTGGTCGACGAGGCGCACTGCATCAGCGACTGGGGTCACGACTTCCGCCCCGACTACCGGCGGCTGCGCGACCTCATCGCGACGATGCCGCCCGGCGTCCCGGTGCTGGCGACGACGGCGACCGCGAACAGCCGGGTGGTCGAGGACGTCGCCGAGCAGCTGGGCAACGACGGCGCCGTCGACGTGCTCACCATCCGCGGACCGCTGGCCCGCGCGTCCCTGCGGCTCGGCGTGCTCCGCCTGCCGGACGCGCGGACCCGGCTCGGCTGGCTGCTCAGCCACCTGGGCGACCTGCCGGGGTCGGGGATCATCTACACGCTGACGGTGGCCGCCGCCCAGGACACGGCTCGGCTGCTGCGCGAGGCGGGCCACGACGTGCGCGCCTACACCGGCCAGACGGACCCGGCCGACCGGGAGGACGCCGAGGCCGCGCTCAAGGCCAACACCGTCAAGGCGCTGGTCGCCACGAGCGCGCTCGGCATGGGGTTCGACAAGCCGGACCTCGGCTGGGTGCTGCACCTCGGGGCGCCGTCGTCCCCGGTCGCCTATTACCAGCAGGTCGGACGTGCGGGCCGAGCGACCGCGAGCGCCGACGTCCTGCTGCTGCCCGGCACGGAGGACCCGGACATCTGGCGGTACTTCGCCACGGCATCGATGCCGAGCCAGGACCGGGCGGAACGGGTGATCGCGGAGCTGTCGGACCGGCCCCTGTCGACCCCGGCGCTCGAGGCGCTGGTGGACATCCGCCGCACGCCGCTCGAGCTGCTGCTCAAGGTGCTCGACGTGGACGGCGCGGTCCGCCGCGTCCAGGGCGGCTGGGTGTCCACCGGGCGACCGTGGACGTACGACGCCGAGCGCTACGAGCGCATCGCCGCGGCACGCCAGGCGGAGCAGCAGCACATGCTCGACTACGAGCGCACCGACGGCTGCCGGATGGAGTTCCTGCAGCGCACCCTGGACGACGAGACGGCCGCGCCGTGCGGGCGCTGCGACAGCTGCGCGGGCGCCTGGTACCCGCGGGACGTGGTGGCGGGCGCGGCCGCGTCGGCGGACCGGTCGCTCGACCGCGTCGGCGTGCCGATCGAGCCGCGGGTGCAGTGGCCGGTCGGTGCGGACCGCCTGGGCCTGCCGGTGCGCGGTCGCATCGCGGAGCAGGAGCGGGCTCTCGAGGGGCGCGCGCTCGCGCGGCTCACCGACCTCGGCTGGGGGACCGCGCTGCGTGAGGTGTTCGCGGCCGGCGCCGGGGACGCGCCGGTCACCCGCGCGATGCTCGACGGCTGCGTCCGCGTGCTCGCGCAGTGGGGCTGGGACGAGCGGCCGGTGGCGGTCGTCGCCCTGCCGTCCCGCCGGCGCCCCCAGCTCGTCGACTCCCTCGCGCGGGGGCTCGCCGAGATCGGCCGGCTGCCGTACGCGGGCGCTCTCGCGCTGCGCGACGACGGCCCGCGTGGCGAGCCCGGGGGCAACAGCGCGTTCCGGCTGGCGAGCGTCTGGGAACAGTTCGACGCGGGCGCGCTCGCGCTCCCGGCGGGTCCTGTCCTCCTGGTCGACGACCTCGTCGACAGCCGCTGGACGATGACCGTGGCCGCGCGCGAGCTGCGTCGGGCCGGGGCGACCGCCGTCCTGCCGTTCGCGCTCGCGGTGCGCGGGTGAGGCAAACGCGCAGCCGTTCTGCGCACCTCTTGCGCCACCGCGGGAGGCGTGCGCTACAACGTTCTCGACCGTGGTTGCTGGCCGGCGGGGACGCCGAGCCACGTCCGGGACGCCGAGRGGCGCCGGCCGAGTGACGAACAGCGCCGCGACTCCCTGGAGGTCTCCGATGAGCACCCCTGTGCGGCGCCTCGCCGTCGCCATCCTGTCCGGCGCGGCCCTCCTGGTCGGCGCGTGCGCGGCGGCCGGCTCGGCCG